>NZ_DASVFL010000196.1:0-22575 GCF_036380075.1 Lentzea sp.
CCTGCACGAGGACGCGACGATGTCGATGCCCCCGTTCGCCTGGTGGCTGCACGGCCGGGAACAGATCGCGCAAGCTCTCCGCGACCCGGCCGCGGCCTGTGCCGACGCGTGGCTGGTGCCGGTGGCCGCCAACGGCTCCCCCGCGTACTGGCAGATGCGCCCGGGCCGGCCCGACCCGTTCGCGCTGGTGTTCCTGGACGTGCGTGACGGCTCGGTGACCGGCAGCACGACGTTCCTGGACCCGTCACCCCTGCTGCCGTTGTTTCCTTCTGTTTCAAGATCTCAAGTTGTCCACAGGCCTCCGACGCGCTGACCTGCGCTTTCTACTTTCCGGGTACCCTGTGGACAGCCGGGGAACCGAAATCGCGATCCGTTCGTTCCGCAAGGCAAGGAAGCGCGGGGGCCGGATCGCTCGGGTCAGGCCGGGGGTCCGGCAAAGGTCAGGTCGGGGGTCCGGCAAAGGTCAGATGGGGGTCCGGTGAGAGTCGGATGAGGTTCGACAAGGGTCGGACGAGGTCCGGTCGACGTCGAGTCCGGGGCCGGCCAGAACCACCACCAAACCCGGCTGGATAGTCCTAGGCTGGGCGCCATGATCCGGATCGTGCCCTCGGACGAGGTGCCCTGGGAGGACGTCGAAGCGATCTTCGACGGCTCCGAACCCGGCAAGTGCCGCTGCCAGCGGTACAAGGTCCAGGGCTGGATCTGGCGCGACTCGACGCAGGCCCAGCGCCACGCCGCCCACGAGGAGCAGTCCACCCGCGGCAGCGGCCTGGTGGCCTACGTGGACGACGAGCCCGCGGGCTGGGTGGCGGTAGAACCCCGCACCAGCTACGCCAAGCTCCTGACCATGCCCATCCCCTGGAAGGGCCGCACCGAGGACAAGGACGACGACGGCGTGTGGGCCGTGACGTGCTTCGTGGTGCGCAAGGGCTACCGCCGCCAGGGCCTCACCTACGAACTGGCCGCGGCCACCGTGACCCACGCCCGCAAGAACGGCGCCCGCGCCGTCGAGGCGTACCCGATGTTCGCGGCCCCCGGCCAGAACGTCACGTGGGGCGAGATGCACGTCGGCGCCCGCCAGGTGTTCGAGGAGGCGGGGTTCACTGAGGTCACGCACCCGACGAAGCGCCGCTTCGTGATGAGGGTCGACTTCTGATGCCCGCCGGCGCGCCGCCTGGGACGCGACGCCGGCACACTGTCGCGCGCCGGGCCGTGCCAGACCACGATCGACCGCACCGGACCACCTTGGGCCAAATTACCCGGGCCGAGATAGCGAGGATCGCGATAGCGAGGATCGCGCGTTCGTCGCCACGAAACCCGCCGGCTTCACACACTCCCGCCAGCCGCACTCGCCGCGCCGAAGGCGGAACAACCCGCTGCCCACCGTCCTCCACCGCGAAAGCCCGCGGGCAGCGCTCAGCCGCCAAACCAACGCCCGCCGGTTCCGCGACCACCCAAATCGCATGCCACGCCGACCACACGCGAGCCCCGAACCGCGAGCCACGCAAGGTCGACCCATTCCGCAAGCACGCCGACCGAAATCCCAGCGAAGTCCTGACGCGAGCAAGTCTCTGACGAGAGTGGTCTTCTGATGGAGTTCGACGAGATCGTCATCCGGACCGAGCGGCTCGACTTCCCGGCCCTCGCGGCCGGCGACGGCCCGATCGTCGTGTGCTGGCACGGCTTCCCGGACCACCCGGCCTCATTCGGCCCGCTCGCTGAACGCCTCGTAGCAGCGGGACGCCGCGTAGTCGTGCCGTTCCTGCGCGGACATCATCCGTCCACTGTGGACCAGCTGCTGTTCGGCGACGGCCTCACGCTCGCCGTCGACGCCGCGGCGGTGAACGCGGCGTTGTCGGACGAGCCGGTGGACGTCATCGGGCACGACATCGGTGCCGGCGTGGCGGGCAGGCTCGCGGCGATCCGGCCTGATCTCGTGCGGCGGGTCGTCACGATGTCCGTGCCGCCGCCCGCCGCGTTGCGCACGATCTTCGACGATCCCGCGCAGCAGCAACGGTTCTTCTACCTCTTCATGTTCCAGGTGCCGGGCGTCGGCGAGGCGCTGCTCAACGACGAGTTGATCGGCTACCTGTGGCGCACGTGGTCTCCCGGGCTGGAGGTGCCGGAGTACGTCCAGGCGATGTACGCGGATCCGGCGGTCAGGGCCAACGCGCTGAAGCTGTACCGGGCGAACTTCGACCGGTCGTTGCACGATCCGGCGCTCGCGGAGCTCGGGAAGGTGTCCGAGCAGCCGGCGACGGTGCCGATGCTGGTGCTCGCGGGCGCCGACGACGGGTGCATCACGCCCGACAAGTACGCCGGCGCCGCCCTGGGTCTCGCCGCCGGGTCGCGGGTCGAGGTCGTGGCGGGTGCCGGGCACTTCCTGCAGCTAGACCACCCCGACGAGGTCGCGGCGCTGGTTCTCGACTGGCTGCGCTGACCTGCGGATCCGGCCCCACGGCTTGAACACCGAGAGGAAGTAGGCGAACAGCAGCAGCGTCGGCGCGACGATGACCGGGCCCATCAGGTTGCCGGGCAGCACCGCGGCGGGGTCGCCCGCCATCATCCGCTCGCCGATGCGCGCCGCCTCGGCCATGCCCGGCCGCAGCGCGAACGCGATCAGCAGCGACATGCCGACGTTCGCGACGAGCTTCGCCGCGACCCACCAGTACTTCACGAGCCCGTACTTGCTGCCGACACCGAGCACGACGCCGGAGATCATGCAGGCGACGCTCGCTCCGAACATGGGCCAGATCGCGAAGATGTCGACCGCCCGGATCGCGACGCCCGCGATCTCCACGTCCGAAGTGGACAGTGCGACGACCACGAGGATGCCCAGTCCGAGGTCGATGCCGAGCCACGCCGCCGCCGTGAGGATGTGCGCGAGCAGAACCGCCTTGCGGGCACGGCCGCCGAGCTTGCGGGTGGTAGTCATCGCGGTGGGCTCCTTCTCTCGTGGTGTCGCGTCTTACTCTCGCGACCACGAGCGCGCGCATCATCCGCTCACGTTCTGATCTCGCGTACGTCAGATTGCGTAGGGTCCACGGACCAGGGCTCACCCTCCGGGCGTGACGATCCCCTGCTCGTATGCGAACACCACGGCGTGTGTGCGGTCGCGCAGGCCGAGCTTCGCCAGCACACGCGACACGTGCGTCTTCACCGTCGTCTCCCCCAGGAACAGCGCGGCGGCGATCTCCGCGTTGGACGCGCCCTTCGCGAGCTCGACCAGCACCTCGAACTCGCGGTCGGTGAGCTCGGGCGGCCGCGTCCGTTCGTGCTTGCCGGTGAACCGCGCGATGACCCGGCGGGTCACCTCGGGTGACAGCAGGGCGTCGCCGCGCGCCACCACCCGCACGGACTCGACGAGGTCCTCGGGCGAGGCGTTCTTCAACAGGAACCCGCTCGCTCCGGCCTGCAACGCCTCGAACAGGTAGTCCTCGCGGTCGAACGTCGTCAGGATGACGACGCGCGTGCCGTGCCCGGCGGTCAGGATCCGGCGGGTGGCTTCGAGGCCGTCCATGCGCGGCATCTGCACGTCCATCAGCACGACGTCCGGCCGCAGCGACGCGACCAGCTCGACCGCTTCGGCGCCGTCACCCGCCTCGCCGACGACCTCGATGCCCGGTTCGGTGCCGAGGATGACCCGGAAGCCGGCGCGGACCAGGTCCTGGTCGTCGGCCAGCACGACTCGCAAACTCACGCCTTCTCCTCCGTGGGCAGCGACGCACGAACCAGATAGCCCGCGTTGCGCCGTGGGCCCGCCTCCAGCGAACCACCGTGCACGGCCAGACGCTCCCGCATGCCCACAAGCCCGAACCCAGCACCGCCAGACGCCACGTTCCCACGCCCGTCATCGGCGACTTCCACTTCCAGCGCACTTTCCAAGAACCGCATCCGCACGTCGACATGGCTCGCATCGGCGTGTTTGACGACGTTCGTGAGTGCCTCCTGCACGACCCGATACGCCGACAACGCAACCGCGGACGGCACGTCCCGTGGCGCCCCGTAGACGCCGTGCGACACCTCCAACCCAGCAGCGCGCGCGTTGTCGAGCAACTCCGGGAGGTCGTCGAGACCGGGCGCCGCCTTCGAGTCGGTCTCCGCGTCGGCCCGGAGCACGCCGAGCAGACCACGCAACTCGTTGATCGCGGTGCGCGCCGTCTGCTCGACGGTCTGCAACGCGTCGCGGGCCATCCCGGCGTCGGAGTCGAGCACCCGACGCGCGGCACCGGCCTGAATGCCCATCACCGACACATGGTGCGCCACTACGTCGTGCAGGTCCCGCGCGATGCGCATGCGTTCGGCCGCGATCGCACCCCGCGTGTTCTGCTCCTGCGACCGCCGCAACTCCTCGGCCTGGAACTCGAGCTGCGCCTGCCGGCGCGCCGCCGTCCACGCCATCTCGCCCACCAGGTAGGCGAAGGCGAAGAAGAAGACGTTGAACTCGAGTCCATACAGGACGTTGGCGAGCATGGGGTCCATCGGCCCCGCGGCGTTCTTGAACTTCACCTCGGGCCCGATGATCGCGCGCACGAGGTTGAAGCCGAGCCACAGGAACATCCAGACGATGACCCCGATGCGGGACCAGCGGGCGAGAGTGCGCCGCTGCTCCCACGCGCCGACCGTGAAGATCGCGAGGAACAGCACCACGGACGGCACCAGGTTGTCGCCGGTCTGCCGCCACTGCGCGCCGATGAACAGCACGGACACCACGATCATGACCGCCAGCGGGTACCGGCGGCGCACGACGAGCGGCACCGACAACGCCAGCACCCACAGGAGCTGTTCGCGCAGGCTGGGCGCACGGCCGTAGACGAACGCGCCCATGCTGTTGATCAGCACGGTGACCTCGACCGCGCACAGCAGCACAACGCCGGCGACGATCACGTCACGCCGTCGCTGGGCGGGCGTGGGGCCGGGCCGCCGCCACTCGTTCCACACGGGCTCTTGCACGCGGTCACGGTACCTGGGCGGTGGTTTCCGCCGTGGTCGAACGGAACCCGGCCGGGGCCGCGAGGGAGGTGAGGTGTGTGGGGCCGCGGCGCGGCAGGCTGGGCGTGCCGCCGTGAGGGACGCTGCAGTGAGAGGTGTGGGTGGGGCCGCGGCGCGGCAGCTGGGTGTGCCGCCGTGAGCTACGCCGCAGTGATATGTGGGTGGGTGGCGCCGCAACGGCTCGGCGGGCGTGCCAGCGCGGGGGACGCCGAAGTGGGGCGCGCAGGTAGATCCGGGTGAGTATGCGCGGGTGGGTGCGTGCGGGTGGGTGGGCGCGCGCGAGTGGGCGCGTTCGAGTGGGCGCGGGTGCGGTGGGCGCCGGATGGCCAGATCCCACCCGCGAGCGACGCTCCGCGGCGAGGCTCGGCGCAGTGGCCGTCACTCAACCGCGCGAAGCGGCCGAAGACCTCCAGGGCATCTTCGACCGCGCACGGTCCTGGGTCGAGTCGACCGGGTTCGGCCGGGAAGGCCGAAGTGGGCTGCCGACCACCGAGAGCGAGCCCGATCCGGATGGCTCGGAGCGATGCCCACCGCTCCCCCGCGCGATTCCTCCTGACGCAACGCGCGGACCCCGGTTTTGGTTCCCGCTCTGTCCACAGGCTACCCAAAACCCGATAACCGCAGGTCAACAACACCGACAGCCTGTGGACAACTCGCGATCAAGAAAGCAGGCACCCCAGAACCAGGAACTCAGAGCTGGTTGATGCGCACCAGGTTGCCGGCCGGGTCGCGGAACGAGCAGTCCCGCACGCCCCACGGCTGGTCCTCCGGCTGCTGCAGCACCTCGCCGGACCCGGTCGACTCGACCCAGGCGCGTGCGCGGTCGAAGGTGCCCTGGAGGTCCTTCGTGGCGAGGGAGAGGGCGGTGTAGACGCCCTTGGCCATGAGGACGGCGATGGTGCGGCGTTCCTCGTCGCTCACGCCGGGGTCGGCGGCCGGGGGGTGCAGGACGATGCCGGTGTCCGGCTGGTCCGGGGGGCCCACGGTGATCCAGCGCATGGTGCCCTGGCCCACGTCCTGGCGGACTTCGAAGCCGAGGGCGTCGCGGAAGAAGCCGAGGGACTTCTCCGGGTCGTCCGCGGGGAGGAAGGCGGCGGCGATGATGACTGACATGGGCGTCAACCTAACCGGACTCGCCGGGGGGCGCTTCTCGATTCCTGATCGGCCTCATCACGGCTTTGGCCAGGCAGTTCGGGATGCCCTGGCCGTCGGAGCCCGCGGCTTTGCGGTACTGGCTGGGTGACATGCCGACCAGTTCGGAGAAGCGGGTGCTGAAGGTGCCGAGGGAGGTGCAGCCGACTTCGAAGCAGACGTCGGTGACGGACATGTCGCCGCGGCGGAGCAGGGTCATGGCCCGTTCGATGCGGCGGGTCATGAGGTAGCTGTACGGGGACTCGCCGAAGGCCGCGCGGAAGGCTCGGGAGAGGTGGCCCGCGGACAGGTGGACGCCGCGGGCCAGGGCCGCGACGTCGAGGGGGTCGCGGTACTCGCGGTCGATCCTGTCGCGGACCTTGCGGAGCAGGAGGAGCTCCTGCAGGCGCGGGTCTGGGGCGGTCACGGAGGACAGCCTACGACCCGCGCCTGACAGAACGCTGACACGAACTCAGCAGGACGAAGGGAACTCAGCAGGCGCCCTGGTCGCGCCAGACTCCCCACTCACCGGTGGTGCCGGGTTCCTCGTTCTGGGTCCACCACTGGGCCTTCCACTTGCGGCCCTTGTGCGACACCTCGTTGCCGCCGTTGTAGACCTTCGTGTTCTCCCACGCCGGCAGCGAGCACACCGGAGCACTCGTGGTCGTCGTGGTGGAAGTCGTGGTGGAAGTCGTGGTGGACGTGGGCGGGGTGCCGCCGCCGATGCGCGGGTAGTCGGCGGTGATGGCGTAGGACTGGCCGCCGAAGGTGAGCACGAAGTTCGACGGCGTCGCGATCGGCAGCTGGTAGCTGACGGTCACCACGATCGACGCGCCCGGTGCGAGGGACTGCCACGACGGGAGGGTGAGCTCTGCCTTCTGGAAGTCGCCGCGCAGGCCGCCGACGTTGGGGCCGCTGTGGCCCTTGGAGGTGACCTTCAGGCCGAAGCCGGACTGGTCGGCCATGCCGCCGGGCGCGCTGGTGCCGTAGTCGAACGCGATCTTCGTGCCGCCGGGGATCGTCACCGCGGAGCGGTTGGTGAACTTGATCTTCGGCGTGATCGGGTAGTTGTTGTCTCCCAGCGCGAAGCCGTGGACGTCCACGTCGACCGCCAGCACCTGCGTCTGCTGCGCCGTGGCCTTCGCGGCGCCGTAGGGCGCGGCGCCGTTGAGGCCCGAGTCGATGGTGGACAGCAGGGTGTCGCCCATGAAGTACTCGTTCTTCGCGGTGTCGAAGCGGTAGTCGCCGGCGAGCTCCCAGATCATGATGCCGCCGAGGCCCTTGTCGCGCACGTACTTGGCCTTCTCGGCGATCGACTGCTCGGTCTCGGTGGAGAGGAACACCTTCTTGTCGTTGTTCCACAGCCACGGGGACTTGAGGGTCGAGTCGTAGTAGGGCGTGTAGGTGCCGGTGAGGCGGTCGGTCGGGTCGTTGGCCGGGTCGAGGCCGTACTGCGCACCGTAGGAGCCGGTGATCTTGGCTTCGAGGTTCTTCGTGTGCCACAACGGGTTCACGCCGGACGGGACTTCGGCGCCGCCCGCGGTGACGTCGTGCCACAGGTTGTCGATGCCGGACGCGCCGTTGCCGCACGGCGTGGTCGAGCCGACCGAGGTGCCGGTGCCGGGCGGGCACTGCGACTGGTTCGGCAGCGCCGCCTTGCCCCACAGGCCGTTCGTGCCGCCGGTGACGCCCTGCCAGCCGCGCGAGTAGAACGGCACGCCGATGTTGATGCGTCCGGCCTGCATGGCGCCGCGGTAGTAGTGGTAGGCCCAGTCGGTGTTGAGGTAGCCTATGCCTTCGTACTGCGGTGCCGTGTACACGCCACCGGCGGAGAGCTCGCCGTCCTTGCCGTCGTCGTAGAGGGCGGCGTTCGGGCCGACGAAGTGGTTCCACGAGCCGTGCAGGTCGTAGCTCATGACGTTGAGGTAGTCGAGGTACTTGACGACCTGGTAGGACTCCTGGCCGCGCAGCAGCCAGCCGGAGGCGGGGACGGCGGCGGTCAGCAGGTAGTGCCTGCCGTCGGCGGCGCCGGCGCGGTCGAGCTTCTCGCGCAGCGTCTTCATGATCGCCTGGTAGCCGGTCCACAGGGTGCCGCGGTTGGCGTTGGAGATCCAGAAGTCGTCGGGGTTGCCGGCGTGGTTGTTGGACGTCGCGTACTCGTAGTCGATGTCGGCGCCGTTGAAGCCGTACTGGCGCAGGAAGGTGACGACGGAGTCGGCGAACGTGTCGATCGCGGCCTGGTTCTGGCCGAGCTTGTAGAAGCCGCCCGAGGCGTTGCGGGTGCCGTCGGCGTTGAAGAAGCCGCCGGTCTCCGCCCAGCCACCGACCGAGATCAGCGTCTTGACGTTCGGGTGCTGCTTCTTGAACTTGGTGAGCTGGTTGAAGTGCCCTTTGTAGGGCAGCGACGGGTCCAGCTCGGCGCCGGCGACGCCGGGCCACTCCATGCCGATCGACGAGTTGTCCGCGGTGGCGTCACCGACGGAGATCTTGTTCTGGGCGTCGATGTGCGCGAACGCGTAGTTGAGGTGCGTGACCTTGTTCCACGGCACGTCCTTGGCGAGGTAGCCGGGCTGCCCGTTCTTGCCGGTGCGCCAGCTGGTGAAGTACCCGATGACGCGGCGGGACTTGTCCGGTCCCAGGTTCTCGCGGCCCGCGGTGTCGTAGACCGTGCAGTACGGCGACTCGACACCGGGCGTCTTGTACAGCCCGTCCGGTCGGCAGTCCTCGTGGGCGGCGGCCGCGGTGGGCGCGTTCGTCACCGCGATCAGGGTCCCGGCTAGCAGGGCTAGCACCGGGACCACTCTCGTGAGCAGTCGCAAGGGAAGGACCTCCTGGCTAGGGCGGCGGCCACTGGAGCGAACCGTAAAATGGTCCAGACCTTTACGTCAACACCGTGATCACTGTCATACGTTGTCAGTGAATCGGTTTAGCGTCCGTTTCCATGAGCGAGAACGATTTCGACTTCCTGCACGGCCGGTGGCGCGTGGCCAACCGCAAGATCGCCGACATCCCCGGACGCGGCACGGACTGGGTCGAGTTCGAGACGGAGGCCGAGGCGCGGCCGGTGCTCGGCGGCGCGGGCAACGTCGACACGGTCCGAGCCGCGGACTGGGAGGGCCTGACGCTGCGGCAGTACGACCCCGCCGGCGACGTGTGGCGCATCCGATGGGCGTCGACCCGCGCCCCCGGCAGGCTGGACCCGCCGCTCGAGGGCCGCTTCACGGACGGGCGCGGCGTGTTCTTCGGCGACGACGTCGTCGCCGGGCACGAGGTGAGGCTGCGGTTCGACTGGACCGCGGGCGACGAACCCGTGTGGCAGCAGTCGTTCTCCTACGACGGCGGCGAGACGTGGGAGACGAACTGGGTCATGCGCTTCACGCGCGCCTGAGAACCCTCAGTGGTGGTGCCGGTGGACGACGGCGTGGCCCTTGCCGCGCGCGATCATCCAGCGGTTCACCGGCACCGTCACCACGAACGCGATGGCGAGCGAGAACACCAGCGCCGTCCAGAACAGCCAGGTCGAGAGGCCGGCCTCCATGGCGCCGGGCACGAGCAGCATCACGGCGTTGTCGACGACCTCCATGACCGCGATGGAGACGGTGTCGGCGGCCAGGGCGACGCCGGCGGCCGCCTTGAGCGCGAGGCCCGAGCGCAGCACCGGGCGGATCGTGAGCGAGTAGCCGAACACGAACGCGAGCACCACGGACAGCACGACCGTGGCGAGGTTGCCCCAGCCCAGGGCGGTGCCGACGACCATGCCGAGCACCTCGCCGATCGCGCAGCCGGTGAGGCAGTGCAGCGTCGCGGAGATCGCCTGCCTGGTCAGGCTCACGGGAGCGTGATCCATCTCGTCCTCCTCCGGAGTCACCTCGAAGGTACCCCCAGGGGGTATGGACGGCAAGCGGCCGGGCGTTCAGCCGATCTGGGTCAGCGCCAGGCCGCCGGCCATCAGCACGAGGCACGCCAGGCCGTGCACGACCGGGTTACGCACCAGCAGCGCCACGAACTCCCGCAGGAACGCGCTCGGCACGAAGTACCAGGCCGTGGGCGCGCCGATGACCTGGAGCCGCAGGCCCTGGTTGCGCGAGAGCACGGCGGTGCGGAACACGTGGTAGTTGTTCGTGACGGCGACGACCCGGCCGGTGTGGCCGCGTTCGGCGAGCAGCTCCTTGCTGTAGCGGAGGTTCTCGTCCGTCGTGGTGGCCTGGTCCTCCATCACGATCTCCTCGTCGGGGATGCCCCGCTCGACGAGGTACTCGCGCATCGCGAAGGCCTCGGACACGTCCTCGTCCGAGCCCCGGCCGCCCGTCACGACGATCACCGGGGTCCGGCCAGCCGCGCGGTCGCGGTGGTAGAGGCGCATCGCGCGGTCGAGGCGGTTCGCGAGCAGCTTGGGCACGCGGGAGCCGATGAGGCCGGCGCCGAGCACGATGATGCCGTCGAACCCGCTGCGGCGGCCGGTGCGTCCGTAGATCACCGAGTACAGCAGCAGGCTCACGAACAGGAACGCGATGTAGGCGGAGACCAGGAACAGGCCGATGGCGCTGCCCCGGACCCAGTCGTTGGGCTGGCTGATGCCCCACGCGAAGTAGGCCATCTCCCCCAGCAGCGCGAGACCCGCGAGCAACGACAGCAGGTTGCCCAGCGACCGGCCCTCGCGGCGGACCATGACGAGGCCGTTGGCCAGCAACGCGAGCGGGAGCAGCAGCAGGCCCACGACGGCCAGCAGGAACCCGAACGCGAGCGGCAGGCTCAGCACCGGGTTGTCGCGCCCGACGTCCGCGAGCAGCAGCACCAGCATCACGAGCGCGATGCCGAGCCAGATCGCGTTGCTCAGCCTGCGGCGGTCCCGCAGCATCCCGAGCACGAAGAAGGACGCGGGGAGGAGGAAGAGCAGCGCGGCGAGCACCGCGCAAGAGTAATACCGGTGATCACTCCGTGCTCTCGGGCTCCCGGGACGGCTCGACCGGCTTCGGGCGCGGCCTCAGCCGCACCGCGCCCGTCGTGAGGTCGAGCGGACCGGTCTCCTCGTAGTCCTCGCCGGTGCCGGCGTCCGTCGCCTCGCGACGGACCTTCGGCCCCGGGAACAACTCACCCAACTGTCCCATGCCCGCGAGGCTACCCTCAGAAGATGGCGATGAGCAGCACGATCAGGGCGATCGCGATGGCGGCGATGACCCACGTCGAGTTCGCGGGCCTGCGGTAGTGGCTGCGGACCGTGGTGGTGCGGAAGAAGCTGTACGGCGCGCTGCGGCGGTGCCGGCGGACCCAAGGCATCTCGTCCTCCTGAGGTGAGTGTGGCTGCCTGGGGATTACCCAGCTCTACAACCTCTTCATTACTCCGGCCAGACCAACTTCCACGACCCGCGGGTCGCCGATGTCGTTGCCGTGGAGGACCTCGTGCCACGGCCCCAGCCGGTGCCAGACCGACGCCCGCTCGCGCAGCTCGCCGGTGACGCCGTAGGTGTCGGCCAGAGCGGACGCGAACTCCGGCGGCGTGGAGTGCAGCGCCCAGGCGAGTTCGATCGCCGCGTCTCCGATGTGGAGGTCGCCGAAGTCGATCACACCGGTCAGCGCGCCGCCGGCACCGAGGACGTGCTCCGGTCCGAGGTCGCCGTGCACGAGCGTGTCCGCGGGCAGGTCGTCCAGCCGCGCCAGCAGCTCCTCCCCTCCCGGCACCCGCACCTCGGCCCGGAAGCGCTCGACGGGCAGCACCAGGCGCCCGACGCCGAGCCGGGTGGCCTCGTCCACAGAGGACGCGTGCAGCGCGAGCAGGAACTCCCCCAGCTGCCGGCCCATGGCCGCCGTCAGCACGTCGACCTCCGCACCGGGCACCAGCTCGTGCCGGACCACGACGGGTGAGGACGACACGACTTCCGGCACGGGGACGGGCAACGGCAGGCGGGGCGCGAGCCACGGCATCACGACCGACTCGCGCACGAGCTGCGGGCCGATCTCCTCACGGCGCGGCCTCCGCTCCACCCACCCGCCGACCAGCGTGGCGGTGCTGTCCCAGCCCTCTCCCAGATACGTCACGCGCCCAGTGTCGCCTTCCGGGCAGAATTCGCGGATGGCCGCCTCCGTGTCCTCCAAGCTGCTGTCGCTGCTCGGCACCTTCGACGCCCGCCACCGCCGCCAGACGCTCAGCGGCATCGCCCGGCGCGGCGGCCTGCCGGTCAGCACGACGCACCGGCTGCTGGCCGAGCTGGAGCAGTGGGGCGCGGTGCGGCGGCTGGAGACCGGCGAGTACGTGATCGGCCGGCGGATCTGGCGGCTCGGCCTGCTCGCGGCGGGCGAGGTGGACCTCAGCCGGGTCGCGGAGCCGTTCCTGCACGACCTCCACGCCGCCACGCGCGCCGTGGTGCACCTGGCCGTGCGGGAGGGCGCCGAGGTCCTGTACCTCGACCGGGTGTCCGGGCACGCGTCGGTGCCGATCGTGAGCAGCACCGGCAGCCGGTTGCCGTTGCACTCCACGGGCGTGGGGAAGGTGCTGCTCGCGCACGCGCCCGCGGAGGTGCAGGAGGAGGTGCTCGCGCACGGCCTGACGCGGCTCACCGCGTACACGGTGACCGAACCGGGGCGGATGCGCGCGCAGCTGCACCGCATCCGGCGCGACGGCTACGCGCAGACGTTCGAGGAGATGACGCTCGGCGCGTGCAGCGTCGCGGTACCGGTCGAAGTGGACGGTCACGTCCTCGCGGCGCTCGGCATCGTCGTGCCGGACCTGCGCAACGTGCGGGCGCGGCTGGTCGCGGCACTGCAGGTCGCGGCCCGCGGCATCGGCCGCACGCTGGAGCCGGGTTTCCACCCACCGGAAGGAAGCCTTGGGTGATCCCCCGCCTGCCTGTTGAATCTTCAACCGTGGCAAGCGAATCACGTCAGCTCCTCATCGGCGGCGAGAGCGTCCCGGCGCTCGAAGGCCGCACCACCGACGACCTCAACCCGTTCACGGGCGAGGTCCACGCCGTCGTCGCCGCCGGCGGGACCGCGGACGTCACGCGGGCCGTCGACGCGGCGCAGGAGGCCTTCCCCGCGTGGGCGGCCACCACCCCGTCGGCCCGGCGCCGGATCCTGCTCAAGGCCGCCGACCTGCTGGAAGGCCGGACGCCGGAGGTCGTCGCGCTGATGGCCGCCGAGGTCGGCGGCGTCGGCGGATGGGCCGGGTTCAACGTCATGCTGGCGGCGAACATCCTGCGCGAGGCCGCCGCCGCGGTCACCCAGCCCGTCGGCGAGGTGCTGACCACCGAGACGCCCGGTCAGCTGTCGCTCGCGGTCAGGGAACCGCTCGGTGTCGTCGCGGCGTTCGCGCCGTGGAACGCCCCGGTCATCCTCAGCACGCGGGCGGTCGCCGCGCCACTGGCCGCCGGCAACACCGTGGTGCTCAAGCCCAGCGAGGACGCGCCGATCGCCGCCGGTCTGCTGATCGCCGAGGTGCTGCACGAGGCGGGCCTGCCGGCGGGCGTGCTCAACGTCGTCACGAACGCGCCGGAGGACGCCGCCGAGGTCGCGAAGGCGCTGATCACCGACTCGCGCGTGCGGGCGGTGAACTTCACCGGCTCCACCGAGGTCGGCCGGATCGTCGGCACCCTGGCGGCGCAGCACCTCAAGCCTGCCGTGCTGGAGCTCGGCGGCAAGAACTCGCTACTGGTCCTCGACGACGCCGACCTCGACCACGCCGTCGACGCGGCCACGTTCGGCGCCTTCCACAACGCGGGTCAGATCTGCATGTCCACCGACCGCGTCCTCGTGCACCGGTCGGTGGCCGAGGAGTTCACCGCGAAGCTCGTCGCCAAGGTCGGCTCGCTGCCGCACGGCGACCCGGCCGACCCCGGCACCGTCATCGGCCCGGTGATCAACCAGCGCTCCGCCGACCGCGTCGCGAACCTCGTCGCCGAGGCCGTCGAGAACGGCGCCCGCGTCCGCACCGGCAACGACGGCACCGCCACCGTCCTGGACAACGTGTCGCCGTCGATGCGGATCTTCCAGGAGGAGATCTTCGGCCCGGCCGTCGTCGTCGTGCCCGTCGAGGACGACGACGAGGCCGTGGCCGTCGCGAACGACACCGAGCACGGACTGACCGCGGGCATCATCACCGAGGACTCGCGGCGCGGGTTCGGCCTGGCGCGGCGCATCCGGACCGGCATCGTGCACGTCGGCAACCAGACCGTGGACGACGAGCCGCAGGCGCCGTTCGGCGGGGTGAAGGCCAGCGGGTACGGCCGGTTCGGCGGGCGGTGGGGTGTCGAGGCGTTCTCGGCGACGCGGTGGGTGACCATCGCGAGCGAGCACGGCCACTTCCCGTTCTGACGAGACCCGGGTCACCCGCCCAGCAGTCCCGCCTCGTGCGCGATGATCGCCGCCTGCACCCGGTTCTCCGCCCCGAGCCGGGTCAGGATGGCGCTCACGTGCCCCTTCACCGTGCCCTCCACGAGGTCGAGGCGGCGGGCGATCCGCGCGTTCGACAGGCCCTCCCCCAGCAACGCCAGCACGTCCCGTTCCCGCGCCGTCAAGGCCTCCACGCGGCTCCGTGCCTGGCCGACGCGGCCGCCGCGGAACCGGGTGATCATCCGCGCGGCGACCTTGGGGGCGAGGTAGGCGCCGCCGGACGCCACCGCGTGCACGCCCGCGATCAGCTCGCGCGGGTCGCCCGACTTGAGCAGGAAGCCGCGGGCGCCGCCGTCCAGGGCCTGTTCGAGGTAGCCGTCGTCGTTGAACGTCGTCAGCACCGCCACCCCGAACCCCAGCCTCGCCAGCTCGCGCGCGGCGCCCAGGCCGTCGAGACGCGGCATGCGGATGTCCAGCACCGCCACGTCCGGCCGGTGCCTCAACGCCAGGTCCACGGCCTCGCGGCCGTCGGAGGCCTCGGCGACGACCTCGATCCCGGGGTCCGAGCCGAGGATGGCCCGCACGCCGGCGCGCACCATCGCCTCGTCGTCGGCGAGCAGGACGCGGATCACGACACCCCCGGAAGCGTGGCCACCAGCTCGAACCTGCCGCCGCCACGGCTGGTCCGCAGCGTACCGCCCGCGAGCCGCACCCGTTCGCGCAACGCGACCAGCCCCGTCCGGTTGCCGGGGCCGCGGCGCAGGCCGGCGTCGTTGCGCGCCTCCACCACCGTCGCATCGGCGGATGTGGTCACCTTCAACGACAGCACGGACTTCGGCGCGTGCTTGGCGGCGTTCGTCAGCACCTCCTGCACGATGCGGTGCACGGTCGGTTCCACTGTGGACGGAACCACACCGTCCACTGCGAACTCCACGCGCAACCCGGCCGCCACGGCGCGGTCCACGAGGTCCCGCAGGCCCGGCACGGCCGGCGGGTCACCGTCGCGCAGCAGGAACACCAGGTCCGCGAGACGGTCCGTGGCACCGGCGGCCGTGACGCGGAGCTGCGCGGCGGCCGCCCTGTGTTCGGCGGGGAGAGTCAGCTCCAACGCCCCCGCCTGCAACGCGAGCAGGCTCAGCTCGTGGCCCAGCGTGTCGTGCGCCTCGTGCGCGATCCGGGTGCGTTCCCGCAGGTGAGCGGCCTCGACCCCGGCGGCGGCCAGTGCCGCCTGCTGGTAGGAGGCGCGGCCCAGGAACCACGGCAACGCGACCGCCAGACCCACCAGGACGACTCCCGTCAGCCCGCCGAGGACACCACCGACGAAGACCAGCGCGGGCCACGGCGACGAAGTCCGGCGTCCGAGCAGGAACGACACGGCGAACAACGGGATCCACACCGCCGCTGTCCAAGGCGGAACGCCGGGGTCCATGAAGTACGAGACGGCCACCGCCGCCGCGACGCACCCCGCGAGCGCCGCCGTCCTCAAGACCTCCACCGCACCACCGCCACGCTGATGTTCATCACGCTCGACACGCCCAACCACACCACAAGCGGCAGCGAATAGTGCGCCAGCTGGAAGAACGTGATGTCGCGCCCGCCGCCGTAGAGCAGCCCGAGCAGCACCGGCAACGCGAGCAGCAGGCCGAGCGGCACGAACCTCAGCGCCTGCCACGGCTTCGCGAACCGCCTTGGCCTGCGCAGCGCTCGAACGCCCAGCCCGATCGACAGCAAGGTCACCGCGCCCAGCACGAGGTCGAGGAGCAGCCGGTAGGACGAGGGTTCGGCTGGGGTTCCGCCGTCGAGGATCTCGGCGATGCCGTTCTCCAGCTCGTACGTGCCCTCGTTGCCCAGCGTCACGCCGCTGTTCGACATCACCGCGATGCCGTACCCGGACTTCGTCAGCAGCTGCCCGGCCGTGGCGGTGAACCAGATCCCGCTGTGCCGCAACCGCCCCTGCGGATCCGCCTGCCAGCCCATGCCGTCCCGGGGGGCCAGCCGCGGTTGCGCGGCCAGCCACCTGGCCATGTCCGCGGCGGTGGTGACCACCCCGTCCGACCCCGCGACGAACCGGTCGGGCTCGGTCAGCGGAACCGAGACCCCGTAGGCGTAGCCGTAGCCCTTGCGGAAGTCCGGCGGCAGATCCCTCGGCGTCACCGCGATCGCCACCGTCTCGGTCATGCCGAGCGGCGCGAAGACGTGGTCGCGCAGGTACGAACCGAACTCCTGACCGGACGCGAGCTCGACCAGCCGCGCGGCCAGGTGGTAGTTCGTGTTGGTGTACCGGAACCGCCCGTCGGGCCGGGCGTCCCGCAGCGCCTCGCGGGCCCGGTCCACCGCCTCGGCGGGCGAGCTCGGCTGCGCCAGGCTCTTCTCCGGCAGGGTGCGGTCGCTGAGGCCGGACGTGTGGGCGAGCAGCTGCCGCGGCGTGACGCGGGAGTCGAACACCGGGCGGTCCAGGTCGATCCGGCCGGCGTCGGCGAGCTGCCGGACCGCGAGTGCCGTGAACGACTTGCTGACCGACGCGATCGCCATCTTCGTGTGCCCGGTGACCGGCGCGCCGGACGAGTCGTGCCCGAAGCCCCGCACCGCGACCACCTCGTCTCCCTTGGTGATAGCGATCGCCACGCCGGGATGGGAGGCGTCGGCCATGAAGGAGGAGACGAAGAGCGCGAGCGCGCCCACTACGAGGTTCATGGCCGGAAACCTAGGAACCGGGGCGCGGGAGGACCCGGCCCGGAAGGCAGAGCGGACCCCCGACGAAAGTCAGGGGTCCGCTCCGGACATCAGTGCCCGGCGGCCATCTCCGCCGCGAGCCGGTCGTCACCGCTCGTCTCCTTGAGCGGCTTCTCCTTGATGAACAGCACCGCCAGCAGCGCCAGCACCGCGAACGGCGCGCCGATCAGGAAGATCTCCGCGGTCGCCGTCGCGTAGATGTCCGCGACCACGGCCTTGACCTCCGGCGGCAGCACCGAGATGTCCGGCACCTGGTCGCCGCCGGTCGTGCCGCCCATCGGGCCGAACTTCTCGGCCGCGAGCGACGACACCTTGGTGGCGAGCACCGCGCCCAGCGCCGAGACGCCGACCGCGCCGCCCAGCGAGCGGAAGAACGTCAGCGTCGACGTGGTGGCGCCGAGGTCCTTGGCCGGCACGTCGTTCTGCGCCGCCAGCACCAGGTTCTGCATCAGCAGACCGACGCCGACGCCGAGCACGAACATGTGGACGGACACCGTGAACACGGTGGTCTGCGCGGTGATCGTGGACAGCAGCAGCAGGCCGCCGACCATGACGACGCCGCCCGAGACCAGGTAGGCCTTCCAGCGGCCGAACTTCGTGATGAGCTGACCGGCCACGGTGGACGAGATCAGCAGGCCGAAGATCAGCGGCAGGCCCATCAGACCGGCCTGCGTCGGCGTCTTGCCGAGCGCGAGCTGGAAGTACTGCGAGAGGAACACCGTGCCGCCGAACATGGCCACGCCGACCAGGGCGCTGGCGACGGTCGCGAGCGACACCGTGCGGTTGCGGAAGATCGACAGCGGCACGATCGGGTCGTGCGCGGTGGCCTCGACGCGGACGGCCGCGACCAGCAGCAGCACGCCGAGCGCGACCAGACCGGCGGTCCAGGCCGACGCCCACTCGAACTTCTGGCCGGCGAGCGACGACCAGATCAGCAGCGTCGAGACGCCGGACACGATGAGGAACGCGCCCAGGTAGTCGATCCTCGTGTCCTCCTTGCGCACGACCGGCAGGTGCAGGGTGCGCTGGAGCAGGAAGATCGCGGCGATGGTGAACGGGACGCCGATGAAGAAGCACCAGCGCCAGCCCAGCCACGAGGTGTCGACGAGCAGGCCGCCGATCAGCGGGCCCGCGACCGTGCCGACGCCGAACACGGCGCCGAACATGCCGGAGTACTTGCCGAGCTCGCGCGGCGGGATCATCGCGGCCATCACGATCGTGGCGAGCGCCGTGACGCCACCGGCGCCCAGGCCCTGCACGACGCGGCTGACGATCAGCATCTCGATGTTCTGCGAGAAGCCCGCGATGAGCGAGCCCACGACGAACAGGCTCAGCGACGCCTGGATCAGCAGCTTGCGGCTGTAGAGGTCGGCGAGCTTGCCCCACAACGGCACGGTGGCCGTCATGGCGAGCAGCTCGACCGTGACGATCCAGGCGAAGATCGACTGCGAGCCCTTGAGCTCGGCCACGATGCGCGGCAACGCGTTCGACACGACGGTGCCGGCCAGGATGGCCACGAACATGCCGAGCATCAGTCCCCACAGGGCCTGCACGACGTCGCGTCTGCTGTGCGTTGGTGCCACTTCTGCTTCGGTGCTCATGAGGGTCCCCCTTCGTCGTGGTGTGGCACGTGAGCCAGCCCGGTGCCGAACAGCGCGAGCGCCTCGCCGACCAGGTCCCCCAGCGCGAGGGTGTCGTCGGCCGCCCACCGCGTGACCGCGCAGCGGAACGCGGCGCTGCCGGCGGCGACCAGCAGCCGCGGGTACGCGTGCGTCCCGGGCAGCCCCGCCCGCTGTGCCACCGCGTCCGCGAGCAGCTGCTCGGACTCCGCGCTGCTGGCGAACGCCCTGAGCAGCAGGTCGGGCCGCTGCGTCAGCACTTCCTTGCGCAGCAGCCACAGGTCGCGGGCGCTGTCGAGCTCGCCGGTGATCTCGGCGAGCACCGCCTGCCGGTAGGCCTCGAACGGGGTGACCCCGTCCGGCGCGGCGAGGACGCGCTCGGCCATCCGCGGCCCCAGCTCCGGGTCCGCGCCGATCAGCGCCTCGTCCTTGCTCGCGAAGTAGTTGAAGAACGTGCGCATCGAGACGTCGGCCTCGGCGGCGATCTCCTCCACCGTCACGTGGTCGTAGCCGCGCTCGGCGGAGAGACGCACGGTCGCCCGCTCCAGCGCCGCACGCGTGCGGCGCTTCTTGCGGTCGCGCAGGCTCTCCCCCGGCTGGTTCACGAGGAGAGCCTACCGCAGCTTTTTGCAGTCTCTGCAACTTTGCAGAGTGTGAAGTGTGTCGCCTGCGACCAGGGGTTCTCCTGGCGCTCGCCGTTGACGAAGAGGTCGGCCTTCTCGCTTCCCGCCTCAGGCGTTGCCGTCGAAGAGGCCCGTGACGGAGCCGTCCTCGAAGACCTCCTGGATCGCGCGCGCCAGCAGCGGGGCGATGCTCAGCACGGTCAGGCCGGGGAACCGGCGGTCGTGCGGGATCGGCAGCGTGTCGGTGAGGACGACCTCGCGGGCCTTGCTCGCGACGAGGCGTTCGTGGGCGTCGGCGGACAGCACGCCGTGCGTGGCCACCAGCACGACGTCCTTCGCGCCCTGTTCCAGCAGCTGCTTCGCCGCCGACGTGCTCGTCATCGCCGTGTCGATCATGTCGTCGACCACGACGCACGTGCGTCCCTCGACGTCGCCGACGACGCGGTCGGCCACGACCTCGTTGGGGCGCAACGGGTCGCGGGTCTTGTGGATGAACGCGATCGGGCAGCCGCCGAGCAGGTCGGCCCACTTCTCGGCCAGGCGCGTGCGGCCGGCGTCCGGGGAGACGATCGTCAGGTCACCGCCCTGGTACCGCGCGCGGACGTGGTCGGTGAGCAGCCACATGGCGTGCAGGTGGTCGACGGGACCGTCGAAGAAGCCCTGCGCCTGCGCGGTGTGCAGGTCGACGGTGACGATCCGGTCCGCGCCCGCGGTCTTGAACAGGTCCGCGATCAACCGCGCCGACACGGGTTCACGTCCGGCGTACTTGCGGTCCTGACGCGCGTAGGGGTACGACGGCACGACGGCGGTGATGCGCTTGGCCGAGGCCCGTTTCAACGCGTCGACCATGAGCAGCTGCTCCATCAGCCAGTCGTTGACCGGCGCGCAGTGGCTCTGCATGACGAACGCGTCCGCGCCGCGCACCGACTCCTCGAACCGGACGAAGACCTCGCCGCTCGCGAAGTCGTAGGCGGCCTGCGGGGTGATCGCGACGCCGAGGTGCTTCGCGACGGACTCCGCCAGCTCGGGGTGCGCGCGGCCGGTGAGGAGGATGAGCTGGCGCTTGGCGACGCCCGGCTTCCCGCTGACCATCGTCACGCTCCCCGGTTCGGCCGCCGACGGACCCGATCGTTCAGCATCGCCGCGAGATCGCGCAAACACCACGTCCGGCCGATGGGATTCCCCGTCGCCGAGCACATCGGATTAACTCGATCAGGCACACTCACACGTAGTCCATAGCAGCTCCGGGCCAGCACGCTCGGTAGAGATCGGGCGAACCAGATTCACACCTTGGGGTACGTCCGGGGTGATCGGGCGACAGGTGCCCTGAGGGGTCCGGGAACATCCCTACGCTCCTCGCATGCAGGACAACCAGGACACACCAGGACCGACACCGCAGGCCCCTCCCGCCGCGGGCCCCGCGGTGATGGGCACACCCATCCACGACCAGCTCGCGGACAGCCTCGGAGTCCGTCAGAAACACCCGCTGCCGGACTGACCGACTTCCGGCGGTCGACGGCCGCGGGCGCGAGCCGGTAGGAATGCCCCTTCTGCGGATGAGGAGGGGAACTTGTCCATGCGTCTCACCGTGCTGGCCGCGGCGGCCGCTCTCATGATCACCGGCACGCCCGCCGTGCAGGCGTCCGGGGGTCCCGCGGTCCCCAGGATCGACTGGACGGCCTGCGGACCGGACCACCCCGGTTTCGAGTGCGCGTCCGTGCAGGTGCCCCTCGACTACGACGACCCGCGTGGCGCCACCACCACGGTGGCGTTGGCGCGCAAACCGGCGACGGACAGGGCGAACCGCATCGGGTCGCTGTTCCTCAACCCCGGCGGGCCCGGTGGTTCGGGCGTCGACTTCGCGCTGGGCGCGGGCGACACGCTGTCGAGGAACCTGAAGGGCCGTTTCGACATCGTCGGGTTCGACCCGCGCGGCATCGGCCGCTCCGACCCGCTGCACTGCTTCGCGAGCGAGGCCGACCTCGCCCGGTTCTTCGAGGGCGTTCCCGGCTTCCCGTACCGGGCGGCGCAGGAGAGGCCGTTCTTCGAGCGGTACCGCTCCCTCGGCCCGGAGTGCCGCGACGACCAGCGGATCGCCCGCCACATGAGCACCGCCGACGTGGCCCGCGACCTGGACCTGCTGCGCCGCGCCGTCGGGGACCGCAAGATCAGCTACCTGGGCTTCTCCTACGGCTCGTTCCTCGGCGCCACGTACGCGAACCTGTTCCCGGACAACATCCGCGCCCTCGTCGTCGACGGCGTGCTGAACCCGGAGCTGTGGTCGAGCGGCCGGCAGGTCGAGTCGGACCGGATCGCGACGGAGGAGGAGTTCCGCGAGTTCCTCCGCACCTGCGACGAGGCGGCGTGCTCCTTCGGCCCGCAGTCCGGGAAGCGCTGGGACGCCCTGCTGAAGTCGGTGCGCGCCGAGCCGATCCAGCTCGGCGACGTGACCTACACCTACGACGCCGTGATCAACGCGGCCCTCGGCGCGATGTACTCGCCGAGCGACTGGCCCGCCGCGGCCGACCTGTTCGACCAGCTGTCCGACGCCGCCGCCGGCCTGTCGGCCGCGAAGGCGGAACCGGACTACGACAACGGTTTCGACGCCTACAACGGCAACGTGTGCGCGGACATCGAGTTCCCGCGCACCCTCGGCGCCTACCAGGCGACGGCCCGCTACGCCGCGGCCGGTTCGGAGTTCGGCCCGGCCTGGTGGTGGGGCAACGCGGCGTGCGCCGACTGGCCGACCAACCCCGACCGCTACACCGGTCCGTGGCGCACCCGCACCAACGCCCCGGTCCTCGTGGTGGGCAACCACTTCGACGGCGTCACGGACTTCCGCGGCGCCCAGGCCGTCCACCGCCAGCTCGCGGGCAGCCGCCTGCTCGCCTACGCGGGCTGGGGACACACGGCGTACCAGGTGAGCCAGTGCGCCACGGACCACACGAACGCCTACCTGCTGAGCGGCACGCTGCCGCCGGTGGGAACGGTGTGCCCGGCGAACCCGAACCCGTTCCTGCCCGGGGTGGCGGCGGCGGAACCGCTGTTCAAGCCGGCCCACCGGAGGTAGCCGGCCGGCGGTGGAGCGTCAGCTCCGGCGCTCCACCCCGACCGTCCCCAGCTCCTGCACCAGCTCCACCGCCGCCCGCGCC
>NZ_DASVFL010000197.1:0-38802 GCF_036380075.1 Lentzea sp.
GACGAGGCGACGTCCCGTTTCGAGACGGCGCTGGAGAAGTACGAGCAGTGCGGCGACCTGCGCGGCCAGGCGCACGCGCTGGCGATGCTCGGGTACCTGGACGAACAGCACCACGAGCACGACCGCGCGTTGGAACGCCACAGCGCGGCCGTGGAGATCCTCCGCACCATCGGCCACCTGAACGGTCTCGCCCACGAGCTCAACAACCTCGGCGCGATCAAGCAGCACCTGGGGATGTTCGACGAGGCCATCGCCGACCACGTCGCGGCGTACGAGATCGCGGAAGAGCAGGAGAACTCGGTCGCGGCCGCCCGCGCGCTGACCAACATCGGCGACGCGCACCGGCTGGCCGGGAGGTTGCCCGAGGCGCGCCGCCACCACCGGCTGGCGGCCGAGGCGGCCCGCGGCGTGGACGACACCGACCTGCGCGCCCAGCTGGTCCTGCACCAGGCCGCCACCGCCGGCGACGGGGGCGACCAGCCGGCGGCGTTGCGGTTGTACGAGGAACTGCTCGACCTCGCGACCGGCACGGGCAACCGGGCCTACCGCTCGCGCGGCGAGGTCGGTGTGGCGCGCACGATGCACGCGCTCGGCCGCCACTCCGACGCGGTCGCGCACTGGCGGGCCGCCGAGGCGGTGTTCACCGAGCTCGGCCAGCCGGAGGCGGACCAGGTGCGGGCCGAGCGCGCGGCGTTGGCGTGCGCGTGCGGTCAGCGGTGAGCCAGCAGGCGCTTGAGGTCGGGGTAGACCTCCCGCACGGCACCGTGGTTGTGCCACCTGCCCAGGGTCCTGGCCAGCTGCCGCAGGTCGGTCCGCACCGTCGCGGAGTCGACGTGCGCCACGTCGCCGAACGTGTCGGCGAGGGTGCGGCAGCCGCGGTCGACCTCGCCCGACAACGCGTGGGCGAGCGACCGCCGCACGCCGAACCTGGCCCTGGTGCGCCGTGACGCGGCGGGCACCGACGCCAGCTGCCGGTCGAGCACCGCGGCGGCCTCGGCGTTGAGCCCCAGGTCCGACAACGCCCATCCCCTCGCCAGTTCGAGGGGATCGGCCGCGCTGGAACCGAGTGCCGGGTACGGGCTCTCCTGCGGCACGGACGCCATCAGCCGCGCGGCGCGGTCGAACGCGCTCTCGGCGGCGTACCGGTCGCCGGCGAGAGCATGGCCCTGCGCCTCGCGGCGGGCGGCCAGCGCGAGGACGCGCGGACCCGCGCTGCCGATCCACTGCGCCTGCTGCGCCAGGCCGATCGTGGCCGCGGCGTCCCGCCGGTAGAGGGCGACACCGGCCTCCCTGACGAACGCGTAGCTCGCGATGTCCGGGTCGCCCGCCGCGCGCGACAGCTCCGAGGCCTGCCTGGTCCACCAGACCGCGTTCTGCTCGTCGCCCGCCTCCTGGCTCATCCAGCCCGTGTACTCGGCGATCCGCGCGGCCAGCAGGAGCAGGCGGGTGCCGACCGGTCCCGCGTTCTCCCGTGCGAGCGCGTGCACCGTGTGGTGCAAGGCTTTCAGCGGTTCGAGGACCACCGCCGGACTGGTCTGCAGCCCGAGCTCGCGCAGCTGCTCGAACGACGTGCGCATCCCCGCGATCACGTGCTCGTCCGGCACCGCCCGCGTCCCGCTGCCCGCGAGCGCCCCGACACCCAGCATCGTGCCGGCCACCAGCACCTGGCGGCGGCCGAGCGCGGGCCCGCCGCGCGCCGCGGCCTCGACCAGCCGGCCGCCGACGTCGAGCACCCCGTCGCACAGCCGCGCCACGGTCGGCGTCGGCGGTTTGAGATCGTTCTCGATCTTGCTGAGATAACCCTTGCTGTAATGGATGAGCTTCGCCAGCTGTCCCATCGACAGGCCCGCGGCGACGCGGTGTTCGCGCAGCAGCTCACCAAAAGTTCCAGCCACGACTGCCTCCCGCTCCAACGTCTTGCGAGTACATCACCGGAATCAGCACCGCGCAATGCGCCCCGGCCATTGTCACGAATGGCCGGGGCGCATTTGCGGCTACCTCAGTCGTGCCACGGGTAGCCGCCGCCGTCCTGCGTCTCGGTCGTGGTTGTGGTGGTCGGGGGCTTGGGCGGGTTCTCCTCGTCCGCGTTGGCCGCCACACCACCGGAAACGGAGGCGGCGACAGCGATCGCGGTCAGCAGCGTGGCGGCACCCGCGGCGAAAGTGGACACGATTTTGGACATGGCGAATCCTCCGAAGGGATCGGATTTGCATTTCCGGATTTCGCCCGCTTCCGGCGGGCTCCCTTCGAGCATTCGTCTTCGAAAAGCGCGGAACCAGGTGTTTCCCGTTGCCCACCGGGGTGGTCAACACGTCCACTCCTCATCCACTTCTGGTCAACACCCGGCATGGATGCTGCGCGCACCCGACCGCCGGCCGGGAAGTCATCAGGGAGGTTGGAGTGACCGAATCCGCGAGCTACGACATCGCCGTGTCGTTCGCAGAGGAGCAGCGCGCCGTGGTCGACGAGGTGGTCGAGGCATGCCGCCAGCGCGGCCTGACCGTGCTGGAGAGCAACGACCTGCCGGAGGCGGAAGTGCGCTTCCTCGTGCCGTTCGTGTCCGCGGCGGACGAGGTGCGGACGACCGACGAGCACGTGCTGCCCGTGCTGACCGGCGACGACCCCACGTCGTCACCGCACCTGCACGCGGACGAGCACCTCGTCGACACGCTCGTGTCCCGCGTCGAGGAGGCCGAGACCGCGGGCCACCGGCGCGTCCCCGTCGCCGACCTGGTGGCCGCGCTCAAGCAGCCCGAACCGGAGCAGGCGCCGGAACCCGAGCCCGCTGCCAGGAACAGCCCTCTGCGCACGCTGGCGGAGCAGTTCGCCGCCGCGTCCCCGGCGCTCGCCAAGCGCGGCCTGGCCGGCACGGTGCACCTCGGCGACACCACGGTCGCGGTGCGGGTCGAGCGCGACGACAGCACGGTCTACGCGGTCGAGGTCCGCGAGGACGACGTCGTGAACTTCGTCGTCCTCGGCGGTTCCTCCGACCAGCTCTCCGGCCTGTGGCGGCGGATCGAGGACATGCTGAACGCGTGACGTCCACGCCGACGCGACAAGGGCGGTGCCCCCGTTCCGGGGACACCGCCCTTGCTCACTTCCCTACTTCCTGGCCCGCTCGACGACTTCCTCCAGCCGCAACGGACTGGGCGGGTGGTGGCTCAGGCACAGCGGCGCCCGCATCCGCCGGAACCCGAACGTGTCCCCCGTGGCGTAGAACTGCCCGCGTTCCAGCCGCGAGATGTCCGCGACCGAGCTCCCCTTGGCCCGCGCCATCTCCGTGGCCGCGGCGATCTGCGCGGGACTGTTCAACCGCCCGAAGAACTGCGTGGTGGCGTTCCCGGTGATCTGGTTGTGCACACCCTTCGGCGCCTGCGTGGCCAGCAACAGACCCAGCCCGTACTTCCGCGCCTGCGACGCCAGGAGGATCGTCGTCTGCGTACTGGCCGTGACGCTCCCGGAAGGCGCGATCGTCTGCGCCTCGTCCATCACCAGCAACCCGCCGAGCGGCCGGTCCACCGCCGGGTTCCGCTTGATCCAGGCGAAGACCTCGAGCTGCAGCTGGCTGATGAACCCCTGCCGCTGCTCGTCCGACGGCAACCCGACGAAGCTGATCACCGAGATCCGCGCCTTCTTCCCCGCGGACGGCCGGAGCAACGCCCCGGGATCGGTCGGCTCCCCCTGCCCGCCGAGCAACGGATCGTTGACCATGGCCGCCCGCAACGTCTCCGCGAGGTCAGCCGCGGTCGTCGCCGCCGAGTTCAGCTTGCTGATCCCCTCGGGCAGCTCCGCCAACAGGTCCACGAACCCGTTGAGGTCCCGCCGGTCGTTGCGCGCGTAGTACTTCAACGCCTCCTTGAGCACAGCCCGCCCTCTGACAGCGAACTTGGTCTCGTTGGCAATCCGGGCGTGCGGCACCAGCCGGGCCACCGCGGCCTCGATGGCCGCGACGAACTCGTCCTCGTCGCCCCGAACCTCAGCGAAGTCGGGCAACGGGTGGAACACCAACGGCCGCCCACTGGCCCGCCCCGGCGTCCACACCACGACCTCGGTCCCGGCCAGGTACGCGGCAGCCTTCTCCGCGTCCCCCGGCCCCCACTCCCCAGGCGGCGCGGGCCAAGCGTCCCCGAGCCGCGCCAGGTCGTTGTTGGGGTCGAGCACGATCGCCGAAACCCCTTGCAACGCACACTCTTCGACGATCCGGCGCAACAACACCGTCTTGCCGCTACCGGACCCGGCGAACACGATGGCGTGCTTGCGCAACGACTCCAACGCGATCCGGATCTCACCGTCCATCCCGAGCACGATCTCACCGTCCCGAGCAGGCTGCACCTGCCGTTCCGGCTCCTGCTGCGGCACCGGCTCCTGCTGCGGTTGCGGCTGTGGGTTCCGCGGCTTCGGCGGCGGACGCGTCTCCTGGTGCCTCGCCTCGGCTCGCCCCCGGTCCGGCAGCACGGCGCGCAGGAACGCGGTACCGCTGGCGGGTTTGCGCGCGACGAGCCAGGCGAGCAGCTGGTGGGTCTGGACCGCGCAGATCTCCTTGAGAGCGCCGAACGTCCTCAGGTCGTCGTCGGTGATGTCGACGCAGAGCCCACCCGCGCCCGTCAGCTCGGCGACCAGCTTCTGCGTCACCGCACCGGTCCAGCCCTTGCGTCCGTTGCGGATGATGACCAGGTGCCTGCCCTTGCCGCCGCGCGACCCCTCGGCGGCCGCGCGGGCGTCACGCAGTTTGCGCAGCACCGTGTTGCCGTGGGTGCTCGCGATGAACCGCATCCCCCAGGACTCCTGGGTGTCCAGCTCCTCGTCCACCGTGAGTCGCAGGCCGGCGTGCAGCCGCATGTCGTCGGAATGCGGCTCCGGATGCCACCTCAGGTCGTCGTTGCCGACCTCGGTGATCCAGGACTTCAACCCCGCCAGCAGCAGTGGGGGAAGGACGTCGTTCTCCTGGTTGGGCTTCACCCCCGGCGCGGTGATCTCTGCCGTCTGCCGCAGCTGCTCGAACCTGGTGTCGAAGTCCGCCATGTAGTCCGGCTCGGGCCCTGCGGGCCGGAACACTGCCACCGAATCGGTCTGCAGCGGCTCGTCGAAGGAGCTCAGTTCCTTGATATCGCCGTACAGACAGGCTTCCGCGTGCTGGTGCACCCTCTTCAGGAGCTGCCGCGGCGTTCGGTTCGACCAGTTCTCCTGCGCGAAGGCGCTGGGTGCCACCGGCCAGGTCGGGTGCGGCGGCGTGATGCCGTTGCGCTGGTACACGACGCCGAGCCACTTCTCCAGCAGCTTCCTGCCCAGCTCGGGATCGCCGATGGAGGCCAGGATCGGGGTCGTGGTGAATCGGTCCTCGACGGTGTCGCTGGCGATCGACTTCAGCAGCCTCCACGTGTTGGGCAGGCACGCCACCACTGTGACCGTGCGCCGCGTCGTCTCGCGCAGCTGCATCAGGCCGTCGGAGATGTCCGCGATCTCCTGGACCAGCTCGGGGTTCGTCACGACCTCATCGGTGGCGTGCTGGCCCTTGTTCACCAGCGTGTCCAGCTGGTCGACCGCGATGACGCAGGGGCCGGTCATGGCGAGCACGCGGGAGATGTCCCTGACGAGAGCCCTCGACTGGTTCGACTCCACCGGCAGCCCCCAGCGGGCGCGTTCCTCCTTCGACTCGTCGATGCCCTTCAGGTAGGACCTGCCGATGTCGGAGTGCTCCGAGCCGTACAGCACGAGTGCCCGGATCGTGTCACCGCACTCCACGGCGATCCGGCTGTCCACCTTGCGCAGTCCCATGAGGAACACCTGCAGGTGCTCCGGTGTGAGCGGCGCTTCGCCCGTCACCGCCCGCGCCACCTCGGCGGGAACGTCGGCGCCGAGGCACAGCTGGCGCAGCAGCACCGTCAGCTGGATCTCACCGTCGTCGCCGGCGCGCCGGAGCTCGCTGCGCATGGCGTCGGCGACGTCGTCCCAGAACGCCAGCCCGGACGTGACCTCCACCAGGAAGAAGTAGCCGCCCTGCTGCTGGACCGTGCGCCGCACCGAGCCCAGCAGGTGCGTCTTGCCGACGCCCTTCTCACCCTGCAGCACGAGGCCGCCGACGCTCGGCCCGATACTGGCCCTGGCGTCGGCGATGCCGGCGCGGAGCCTGTGCTCGGCCCTCGTGTGCAGCCCCTCGATGTGGAACGGCGACGAGTGCCAGACGTCGTCCGGCGTCTCGGCGGAGTTGAAGCGCACGGCCGCCAGCGCCTCACGCAGCTGTTCGGTCATGATTCCTCGATCGCCATGAGGTGCTTGTCCTCGCCGCCGACCCGGATCGCGGCCGCGTGGTCCTCCTCGGTCAGCACCTTGCGGTTCGAGTCGGGAACCAGGTGCGCCGAGCCCTCCTTCACCATCTTCAGCAGGGTCTCGTCGACGTCGTTGCGGTCGGCGCCGTTGAGCCGCGGCCGCACCTTGGCCAGCCGGACCCAGTCCTGGTAGCCGTCACCCAGGTCCAGGTAGACCTGCCGGATGAGGTCCTCCAGCCCGCGGGACCGGATCGCCTCGGCGAGCAGGCCGCGCTCCCGGAGGAAGGGAACCACGCGCCGCAGCAGCTCCTGGTTCACCCGCGCCTGCGGTCCCACCCGTCCCGGCAGGTCGCTCTCGACGAGGTGCGTCATGCACCAGTCGATGCCGCGGTCGGTGATCTTGTGGATGAGCCTGCGGCCCTCCTTCAGCGTCTCCAGCAGCTTGTCGCGGTTCAACGCGTCCCGGTCCTTCGGCAGCAGGGTGATCTTGTAGGTGGACTTCAGCTCCGTGTTGGGCATCTCCCGGTTGGCCAGCATCAGGGCCATCAGCGCCGACTTGGCGCTGGTTGCGTACTTCTCCGGCATCACGCCGCCCTCTCAGTCGGTGAACGCGTTGATTCGTCGCTCGATCCGGGCGAGCAGAGCGCTCACCTCGGTGCGCAACTGGGCCGGCACGACGACGCCGGTCCCGTTGCGGTGCGGTTTGCTGAGCAGCAACAGGTCGGCCGACCGGTCGCGCAGCAGGTCCATGTCGCCGTCGTCCAACGCCCAGGCGATCCCGCGGACCGTCTCCTCGACGAGCGCGAACCTCCCGCCGTACGGCAGCTGCTCCGGCAGCTCCCGCAACGCGGCCTCGGCACTGCGCAGCGCCTCGTGGTCCGGCTCGGTCTCGGCCGCCGGCGTCGCCTTGATGAGGTCGTGCAGCTCCCGCGCCACCCGCACCGGCCGCACGGTCTTCTCGAACTCGACCAGCCGGAGGCTGCGCAGGAAGCCGGGCAGCCGCTCGCGGTCGGTGCCGCGGGTGAGCAGGCAGAACATCTGCCGCTGCGCGCCGTCCGGGCTGAGCGTCCTGCGCATGAACCGCTCCGCCTCGGTGAGCTGCCAGCGGCTCAGCTCGCCGTCCACGACGAGGCAGAGGTGCTCGGCGGGATCCCCGATCTGGTCGAGGAACTCGGGGTCGCTGGACACGGACCGGTCCGCGGTCACCCCGAGCAGCCGCAGCTCCGTGATCAGCTCGGTGCTCGTCTGCCACATCGTCCGCGGACTCGACACGAGCAGGTCCAGGTCGAACTTCCTGCGCCGCGACCGCGCCGCCGCCACGTAGGCGTCGCGGTTGTCCGCCAGCAGGTCGGTCCGGTCGTACTCGTGCGCGATCACCGCGGCGACGGTCTCCAGCGCGAACGAGATCTGGTCCGGCGACGGAGGGCGCTCGACCATCACCGGCAGCAGCTCGCCGAAACTCCAGAACGAGATGTAGGGCACGGTCAGATGCCTCATCATCTGCTCCGGCGTGACCCCTTTGACCAGCCAGTTGCTGAACAGCGGAGCGACGACACCGGTGCACTTCTGGTGCCATTCCTCAGCCCGCTGGTACTCCATCCGGTTGTCCAGCCGGGACAGCACGGGCATGACCTGGTGGCGCGGCCGGTCGTACGGCAGGCGATCCCTCGCCAGGTCCGCCAGGTGGGCGATGTCGACGACCTCGTTGAGGTTCTGCTCGTTGGCGGTGAACACCACGACCAGTCGGTCGGGCAGCTGCGCGGCGCAGATGCCGGCGATGTCCGAGACGCCGGTCCGGCTGTCGATCAGGACGAAGTCGTACTGGGCGACCCACTCGGCGCGGCGGTCCTCCAGGTACTGGGCGAACCCCTGGTCGTAGAGCTCGGCCCAGTCGATCTCCTGCATCCGGTGCGCGTAGCCCGCGTCGAGCTTGTTCCCGACCACCTTTCCCGCCGCCATCAGGTCGAGCACACCGCCCTCGACGTCGACGGAAACCGTGTGCGCCCTCGGCAGCTCCACTTTCCGCATGAAGTCGTGGGCGAGGTCGACGACACCGCTGTCCGGTGTCTGGGAAAGGTGCGGCCGGAAGTAGAGGTGAAGGCCAGGTGCCTCCAGGTCCCAGTCGACGGCGAGCACCCGATAACCCCAGCGGGCGAGCAACACCGCCGTGTTGGCCAGCGTGAAGCTGCGGCCGACACCGCCTTTGTAGGAGTAGAACGTGATCACGGTTCCGGACATGGCTTGAACCTCGGCAGGGGCGGACGCGGAGTCACGATCGGGTCGGGGATCTCGACGATCGGCCAGTCGGGTTGCCAGTCGGGAACCTGGTGAGCCAGTTCGACCAGGTCCCTCGCCAGCTGCTTCACCTCTTTGTGGAACTGGAAGTAGTGGACCGTCTGCTGGTAGACCGGATCGGGATGCGCGAATTCCTTGAAGTCGTGATAGCTGCGCATCCGTTCCTCCTGTGGAAAATTCTCCGAATCGGAGAAGAGGATGGGATAGATCAATCCCTGAGGGATCTCCGCAGTCGCGAAGCCCAGCATCTCCTCCCGCGCCCGCATGCTGTACAGCTCAGACATGCACCAGCCAGACGTGAAGTAGTGCGGCGTCAGGACCTGGATCATGATCTTGCTGCGCCGAAGCGAGGTCTGGAGGTTGTACGCCCACTGCACCGCCTTGGGCATGTGACGGTCCATGTAGATCCTGGGCGCTGGCGCATACTCGTCAGCGAGGCAGTCCTTCAGCTTGTTGTAGAAGTGGTTCAACAGCCATTTCTGGACGTTCCCCTGACGGCTGTAGCTGATGAAGAAATCAAACTCGTAGCCGGACACAGCAGACAACAGTAGATGCGGTCATCCCGCGATAAAAGACAAAAAAGTGGGCATTTTCGCCCGTTCCGACCATTAATTGGACAAAAACTGGGCGGACGCCGAACAGCAAGAAGCCCCCGATCACGTTCGATCGGGGGCTTCTTGCTGAGAGTGGACGATACAGGGATTGAACCTGTGACCCCTACCGTGTCAAGGTAGTGCTCTCCCGCTGAGCTAATCGTCCGAGCGGATGACGAGACTCGAACTCGCGACCCTCACCTTGGCAAGGTGATGCGCTACCAACTGCGCTACATCCGCGTTGCGCCTCGGTTTCCCGTGGTGCGAGAGGAACTTTATCCGACGGTCCCCCGAAGTTCCAAATCGGCTGTTCTTGCGGGTGACGCGGCCGCCGGCCGGCCCGGGAACGCCAGCGGGGCCGGTGCGCTGTGCACCGGCCCCGCTGCGATCCGAAATGGACGATACAGGGATTGAACCTGTGACCCCTACCGTGTCAAGGTAGTGCTCTCCCGCTGAGCTAATCGTCCGAGGCGGAGACGGGAATCGAACCCGTGTACAGGGCTTTGCAGGCCCTTGCCTAAGCCACTCGGCCACTCCGCCAGGAGCATGAGTCCACAGCGGCTGTCCACTGAAGACCCACAGAGCGGATGACGAGACTCGAACTCGCGACCCTCACCTTGGCAAGGTGATGCGCTACCAACTGCGCTACATCCGCGTACATCACTGACTTCGTGATGTTGAAACAACCTTATACGAGGGGTGCAACCGGGTTTCACCGGGGGTACCCGCACTGCCTTCGCGGGCCCCCTACCTCGGATTATTCAGCTCAGGTCGTTGGAGATGAGGTGCGTGAGCGCCTCGTCCACGTTGACCCAGAGGTGCTCGTTGCCCGGCACGACGACGTCGTAGGTGCGGTCGAGGAAGTCCGCGAGCTCCTGGGCGGACGCCTCGAACATGGCGTGCCCGGAGGGCGAGCTGAGCTCGATCACGACGACCTCGGGGTCGTCGGCGGCGGGGCGGATGCGGACGTCACCGTCGCCGGCGTCGGCGATGAGACCGTCTGCGAGCAGGTCGCGGGCGTACACCCACTCGACCCAACCGGCGCGGCCGGTGCGGAACGCGGCGACAACCGCGTACGGGTCCTTCGTGTCGTATCGCAGCTCCACCTGAACCGGGACCGCGGGGGTCCTCGGCGCCAGCAGGTCGAAGACCGCTGTCGAGCGGAGCGTCACGTGATCGTTGCGCATCGTCGTTACCCTCTTCTCCCTTCCCGGTCAATGAAACGACCGAGCACCTGAGTTGTGACGTTCATGTGGCGAGGAACGCTCGCGATTCTGGCGCAGATCACCCCATCGGGTCAGCTCGACTGCGCAACGCGACCGCTTGCACGCACTCCGTGGCCTCCTCGCTCGTCAGCCGGTGTTCAGCGACTCCCATCTTGCTGGGTCTAACCTGAACCCGGTACCGGCTGTTGCGCGAATGTTGGACGTGAGGACATCTCTGGTGGCTGACTCGCCCGGTCCACCCGTCGCGCCACGCGACGGCCGGCCGACCGATATCGACCTCGTGCACAGGCTCGCACAGGGCGATCGGGCGGCGTTCGGAGAGCTGTACGACAGGTACGGCACGCCCGCGTATTCGCTGGCCCGACGCATCTGCGTGGATCCCGAACTGGCCGAGGACGTCGTCCAGGAGGCCTTCCTCGCGCTCTGGCGGCACCCCGCCAGGTTCGACCCCGCGCGCGGCAGTTTCGGCACCTGGTTGATGACTTTGGTGCACCACCGCGCAGTGGACGCCGTACGTAAGGAAAACACTCAACGTCGCCGTACTGTTCCCCTGACGGATGACGTGTCCCCTCCGACCGAGGGATCCGATCACCAAGCGTTGGTGAGCGTGGTGAGCGCCGAGGTCAGAGCGGCACTGCGAACTCTGCCGGAAGAGCAAAGACAAGTAATAGCTCTCGCATATCTCGGTGGCTACACGCAGTGCGAGGTGGCGAAACTGACGGGCATCCCGCTGGGAACTGTGAAATCGCGCACGTTCGCGGCGATCAGACGCCTGAGAGGCACGTTGGGGAACTTGTGGGCGGGCGAGACGGGCGAGACGACGGGAGTTCACCGGTGAACGGCGGCATGTGCCCCCACGAGGAGCTCGCCGTCGGCTGGGCGATGCACTCCCTGGAGCCGGACGAGGAAGCACTCCTCCGCGACCACCTGCCGACGTGCGCCTCGTGCCGGACCACGGTGCAGTCGACGCAGGAGGTGCTCGCGGGCATCGGCGGCGCCGTCCGCCAAGAGCAGCCACCGCCCCGCCTGCGCGCGATGCTGATGGAACAGATCGAACACACCCCGCAGGAAGCCCCGGCGCCACCGGCACCACGCCACGCGGCCCCCACTCCCCTGCGCCCGCGACACAGCCGTCGAACGGGCCGCGTCCTGCTGGCCGCGGCAGCTGCCCTGGCCGTCCTGGCCGGCGGCGGCTACCTGGGCGTGCGCGTGAACCAGCTCTCGGGCGAGGTCACAGCCGCCCAGTCCCGCACGGACGACCTGAACAAGGCCCTGTCCCTGGCCGCGGACCCCGCCACCAACAGGGCAGTACTGCGCACGACCTCCGGCGACGAGGCAGCCATCGTCCTGTCGAGCCAGGACTCGGCCGCCGTGATGCCCCTGGACCTCAAGCCGAACGACTCGGGCCATGTCTACGTAGTCTGGGGTGCGAGCACGAAGGCGCCGGTACCGTTGGCGGTGTTCGACGTGCGAGCGGGATCGACCGACCCGCAGCTGCTGAGCTGGTCCCCCGAAGCACACAGGCACACGACCTTCGCGGTGTCGCTGGAACCAGGCCGCCAAGCCCCGACGACCCCGTCGAAGGTGCTGGCAGGTGGCCAGGTTGCACCCGCCTGAGTCCCAACAGGATGATCGCCCCATGACGAAGCCCGAAGTGAAGCCCGACGAAGAGCACAAGGGCTGGCGCCACCGGTTCCGCCGCAACCCGGCACTGAACCTCGCCTACCGCATCGGCGTGGGCGTGATCGGCGGCATCGTGCTGGTCGCGGGCATCATCATGATCCCGTACCCCGGCCCGGGCTGGCTGGTGGTCTTCGCGGGCCTGGCCATCCTCGCCACGGAGTTCGAGTGGGCGGGCCGCGTCCTGAAGTTCGCCAAGCGCTACTACGACCGCTGGGTGGCTTGGCTGAAGCGCCAGCCGTCCTGGGTCAGGGGCCTCGTGATGGCCGGCGTCTGCGCCATCGTCCTGGCGACCTGCTACCTCCTGAACGTGTTCGCGCTGGTAGGCGGCTGGTTCGGCCTCGACTGGGCGTGGTTGCAGAGCCCGATTTTTGGTTCTCGTTGATGATGTTGTAAGCTATGGCCACACCGCGAGAGCGGGACAGCAAGACAACAGAACACGGGCGTTTAGCTCAGCGGGAGAGCGCTTCGTTCACACCGAAGAGGTCACTGGTTCGATCCCAGTATCGCCCATTTCAAACGGAAGGCCCCTCATCTGCAAAGATGAGGGGCCTTCCGTTTTTTGCACGCGCCAATGACTTGTGCGTGCTGAAAACTATGTCCATGCTGGTCAAGCGACGTGCCAGTACTCGTGAAGTGCTCCACCGAGCCGATCCTGTCGACGTATGACGAGGCGCTCGATCCGGTCGGGTTCAAGAGGCTGGGGCCGAGTTCGCAGGGTGCCGCGGCGGCGAGTGAGCGGTGGGTCCGGGGCAGGTTGTAGTGCCGCTCGTACTCCCGAAGTGCGTGCCGGAGGTGGGTCTCGTTCCAGATCAGGGTGCGGTCCAGCAGTTCGGTGCGCTGCGTCTTCGCCCAGCGTTCCGTGATCGCGTTCATGCGAGGTATCCGGATACCGGTCAGCGCCTTGGAGATCCCCGGTGGGGGCCGAGAATGTACTGGCGCTGCCCGGTGAGCATGACCGTTCGATGAAGCCCATCGCCAGGACCGCCTCAGCCTGCGAGCGCAGGAAGTCGACCCAGGTGACTGTCGTCCGGTGCGGGGCCGGGTCAACGCCCTCGGTCTTAAGGATCTCCCGCACGGTGGAGGGAGCGATCGGAGTGGTAAGCAGGGTGAGTTCGCCGTGAATGCGCCGATACCCTCAGGAGGGGTTCTCGGTTGCCAGGCGCAGGACAAGGCTGCGAATCGCAGGCGACCACGCGTGGACGCCCAGGCCCTCGGTGTTTGCTCGCACGGGCATGGCAGCTCCTCACCAGGTCGCGATGCCACCGCATCATGCGCAATAGCCGTAGCGCGGCGAAGGCGTGGGAGACGGCGAGAGAGGCGAAGCGGACCAGTACGAACCGCGATCATGCCGGACGGCGACCGGTCATCACACGCCGATGCCTACTGACCTGCACGGACGTATTTCTCGGCACAACCCAGCACACGCCCGACCGTCTCTATCGCGGCGTAGTTTTCACATAAAACGAGAAGGGGTACCGGCCGGCAGTTGCCGATCGGTACCCCTTCTGATCGTGCGTCAGCGGCGGCGCAGGGACTGCCTCACCACGTAGACCCCCAGCAAGCACCCGCCGAGGAACAGCAGGATCGGCACAATCAAAGGCAGGTCAAGCAGCAGGGTGGCTACTGTGGCAGCGGCTGCCAGGAACATGCCCACAGTGCCGTTGCGACTGCTGGGATCCATCTCGCTCCTCGCTGTCGGTCAAATGAGCTTGCTGATCGCTTTCCCGCCGAAAACGCCGCCGACACCACCAATCGTGCCACCGACGGCGCCGCTGATCGTGGCGTCGGTGATCTTCGCTTTGTCGCCGCCGCCGATCGCGGCGCCCAGCCCTCCGCCAGCCGCGCCGAACATCGCGCCGACGACCGCTCCGCCGACGAGGCAGCCCACGCCACCGGTGGCGCCGCAGGCGACGCCGATCACGGTGCCGGAACCGATGCCCCCGATGCCCGAGCCGACGTCCTGACCGAAGTCCGCCCAGCTGTAGCCACCGGTCGGATCGCTCTGGTTGACCGGGTCGCCCTTGGCGTAGTTGTACGGGTTGCTTTCCTGGCCCGTCGGGTCCGGTGAGCGGAACCGCGCCATCGCGCTGTCGTACACGCGGTGGCCCATCAGGTACTGGCCCTGCTGAAGTTGGTAGACCCCGATGTAGCGGAACGGGTTCGCACCCGCGGCCGCTCCGGTCGCCGTCACCGCCCCGTACGGCGTGTAGTCGTATTCGGCGACCAGGTTGCCGGAGGTGTCGACCAGGCCGATCACGCTGCCCTGGTGGTCGGTGACCGCCCCGTACCGGGCACCGGCGCCGTCCTTGAGCCCGATGAGCAGCCCTTGGGGGTCGCGGGTGTAGCTGGAGCGCTTGCCGTTGTCGACGGTTTCGGTGACGCCCAGGGCGGTGTGCGTCAGGACGTGGGTGACCTGGTTGCCGCCGACGGTCTCGGTGATGGTCCTGGGCTGGGTCTGCTGGCTGGTGTCGTAGCGGACGTCCAGCACCTGGGTCGTGCCGGCGTGGCCGGTGAGGACCTGGTTGGTGGGGCTGAAGGTGTACTGCGACTCCGGGTTGGTCGTCGACGCGTGGTTGCCCGCGCCGTCGAACGTCACGGTCGTGTCGTTTGCCTTGGTGGCCTGGTCGGCGGCGTTGACGGTGAAAGTGTGGCCCTCGCCGGAGAGCAGGTTCGTGGCGTTGTCGTAGGTGTAGGTGGTGCCCGGTGCGGTCTTGAGCCTGCCGGCGCCGTCGTAGGTGAAGGACCGGGTGCTGCTGCCCCTGGTCTTGACCTGGATCTTGTCGGTGTCGGTGCCGTCGGGCTTGGTGTAGCGGTTGGTGGTCTTCGGCAGCTCGGCGCCGCCGGACCGGGTGACGGTCACCGAGGTCTGGCGTCCGGCGTTGTCGTAGCCGAAGGTCGTTGTGCCGCCGAAGGAGTCCTGCAACGTCTTGAGGCGGTTCGCCTCGTCGTAGTCGTACTTCGCCACACCCGTCGGGGTGGTCGGCGTCTTGACGTTGCCCGCCTTGTCGTAGGCGTAGGAGACGACTTCGCTGCCTCGCGTGACCTTCTCGAGCAGGTTGCGCGGGTCGTAGTCGAAGACCCTCGTCGCGTCGGCGGTCTGTGTCCTGGTGAGGTTGCCGTTGGCGTCGAAGGTGTTGGACTGCAACACCGTGCCGTTGTACGTGGTCGTCGTGACGCGGTCGAGCTTGTCGTAGACGTAGACGATCTTCTTGCCGTTGCCGTCGGTCACGCTGTCGACGCGCGAGAGGGCGTCATAGGTGAACGTCGTCGGCTTGGCCGGAGCAGGCGGGACGACCTTGGTGAGGTTGCCGCGGTCGTCGTACTCGTAGGTCGTCTCGGCCTGCTTACCGTCCTTTTTGGACTCGACCAGGCCCATGCGTTCGGTGTAGCGCAGCACTTCGATGTCCGCGTTCAGCCCCGTCGAGCGGATGCGGGTCACGTTGCCGTTGTCGTCGTAGTCGCGGGTCACCTGGTTGCCCGACCCGTCGGTGATCTGCGTCGGCAGGTGAGGATGTGCCGAGTCGGTGTAACCGACGACGTTCTTGGCTCCGGTCGCCAGCTTCGTCCCGATCAGGTTCTGCTGCGGGTCGTAGTCGTAGGTCGTGGAGTGCTGCATCCCGTTGGTCGTGACGTTGACGTCGCTGTTGGCCGTCCAGGTGCGCGACTGGACGTGACCGAGGGCGTCGGTGGCCTTGGACTGCCGCGCCGGTGCCGTCGCGGGTCGGCTCGGTGAGCTTGGTGATCCGCGTGGAGTCCGGGTCGTACTCGAGCTTCCAGGTGTTGCCACGGCCGTCGGTGACCGAGGTCAGCAGGTCCCGTGCGGTGTCGTAGCCGAACTTGACCTTCTGGCCCGCCCGGTCGCTGAGCTCGCTGAGCCTGCCGGCGGTGTAGACGTAGTTGCCGAACGTCTGCCCCGTCGGGTCGGTCAGCGAGGAGTCCCTGCCCTGCGTGTCCCGGTTGAACGTGGTGACACGGCCCTGCGAGTCGGTGATCGACGCCAGGGACCCGTCCGGCCGGTAGCGGTTGGTGTTGGCGTTGCCGTTGCGGTCGGTCTGCGACACGAACCAGCCCTGGCCGGTGAACAGCCACGGCTCACCGGAGTCGTTGAACGTGACGACGTAGCCGCTCTCCGGCGTCTTCGTCAGCGACGCGCGGAAGTGCTCGGCGGGAGCGAAGGTGCCGTCCGCGTTTTCCGGAAATTTCACGCAGTACTCGTTGGGGCCGTGCAGGATCCGCATGTTTCCCGACGTGAATCCCGGATTCTCCAGACCGATCTCGGTCCCACTATGAATCCAGCCCGACGAGGACTGCGCGTTGTAGAACCGGTCAGCGGACATGTTCAGCCCGGTGCCCTTGACGGTCAGTTCGCGATAGGACAGCACGACATTCCGCGTGTCCAGGTTGACCAGCAATTCCAGCCGGTCGCTGATCTGGTGCCGTTCCATCGGATACCACGGCAGCACACCGAGGTTGAAGTTCAGGCAGGTCGTCCGCATCGCCGAGACCTCACCCGATGCCACCAGAGCCGTGATCGACTCATGACCGATTGCCGCGCAATACCCATTGTCTTTCGCTTCAAACCTCAAATTCGGCCGAATTCGCGGCAATCGCGGTGAATGTACCTGACGTCGACGGAGGGGGAGCTCCCCGGATCTGGTGCACGGTCTCCCACGGCCGATCGGAGCCTGGACAGCCGGCCGCGGCACTGTTTGGATCGATCCACGCCGTGTTTACAACGTTGCAAACGAGTCCGACCCTGCAGATTGGACGAGACGGTGACACCAAAGACCGCCCTGGCCGCGATGGCCGCCCTGCTGCTCGGCAGCGTCCCCGCGGTGGCCTCGACAGCGGAAACGTCGAACGTGGCTGCCGTGCCCGACTTCTCCACGTCCGAGGCCGGCAACCCGTTCGTCGACGGGTGGTACGCCGACCCCGACGTCGCCGTGTACGACGGGAAGTACTGGGTCTTCCCGACCTCGTCGCGGCCCTACGACGAGCAGACGTACCTGGACGCCTTCTCGTCGACCGACCTGGTCAACTGGACCAAGCACCCCAACGTCCTCACGACCGCCAACGTCTCGTGGGCGCGGCGGGCGGTGTGGGCGCCCGCGCCGGTGCAGCGCAACGGGAAGTACTACCTCTACTTCGGGGCCAACGACATTCAGGGCAACTCCGAGCTCGGCGGGATCGGGGTGGCCGTCGCGGACCGGCCGGAAGGGCCTTACCGGGACGCGATCGGCAAGCCGCTGATCGGGCAGTTCGTCAACGGCGCGCAGCCCATCGACCAGGACGTGTTCGTCGACACCGACGGTCAGGCGTACATGTACTACGGCGGCTGGGGTCATGCCAACGTCGTCAAGCTCAACGCGGACATGACGAGCCTCGGGCAGTTCGCGGACGGCAGCACCTACAAGGAGATCACGCCGGCGAACTTCACCGAGGGTTCGCAGATGTTCAAGAAGAACGGCAAGTACTACTTCATGTGGTCCGAGGACGGCTGGACCGGGCCGAACTACGCGGTGTCCTACGCGATCTCCGACTCCCCCACCGGGCCGTTCACCAAGATCAGCCGGGTGTTGAGCCAGGACGCCGCCGTGGCACGGGGTTCCGGCCACAACTCGGTGCTCAACGTGCCGGGCACGGACATCTGGTACATCTTCTACCACCGGCGGCCGTTGAGCCGCAGCGGTGCCAACGACCGGCAGCTCTCCTACGACCGGATGACGTTCAACGCCGACGGCACCATCGCGCCGGTCACGATGCGGGTCGAGGACGACTTCGAGGACGGCAACGCCATCGGCTGGACCACGTACGGCGGCAGTTGGTCGGCCGGCACCAAGCGGTACGAGGCCGGGGCGTCGTTCGGCGGGAAGGCGTTGCTGGACACCAACTTCTCGGACCTCGTGCAGCAGGTCGACGTGACGCCGCGGTCCGCGGGCGGGGACGCCGGGGTGGTGTTCCGGGCCACGCAGGCGAGCACCGGCACGGACGCCTACCGCGGCTACTACGCCGGCATCAGCGGCACCGGGAAGGTCGTGCTGGGCAAGGCCGACGGCGGCTGGACGCAGCTGGCGAGCGCGGCGGTCGCGATCCGGCCGAACGTCTCGCACCGGGTGCGGGTCGAGGCGGTCGGGTCGTCGATCAAGGTGTACGTGAACGACGCGCTGAAGATCTCCGTCACCGACACCAGCTATGCCAGTGGTGCCAACGGAGTGCGCGTCTTCAACACCGGGGCGGGCTTCGACGGCTTCTCCGTCGCCCACCGCTGAGGTGCCGGGCCGGCCTCCCCGCGGGGCCGGCCCGGACCACCGGTGACGGGGCCCTGGGAGCGCGACCTTACGATTGCGCGGCTCAACGCGTGTTGAGGCCGGCGCCGGTGCGCCGGGACAGGGGAGGTGCCGTGCGCGCGGGTTCTGGTGCCGTGTCGGCTGGTCCGTCGTTGCGGCGGTGGTCGGTGTGGATCTCGATGGCGCTGGTGGCGGTGCTGCTGGGGGCGACCCTCGCGGTGCTGCTGGCCATCGGCGACCTCTCGCGGGCCCGCTCGCGGCTGCTCGACGTCGTGGGACCGGCGGTGGTCAGCGCGCAACAGCTCGGGGCCGACCTGGTCGACCAGGAGAACGGCGTCCGCGGCTTCGTGCTCAGCCGCAGCGAGGACTTCCTCAAGCCCTACCAGAACGGGTTCGACCGCCAGAGCTCCGCCCGCGCGACGGTCGCGGCGCTCGAGACGCCGAAGGTCGCCGAGGGGCTCACCGCGCTGGACGCCGCGATGAACGGCTGGCGCAGCCAGTACGCCGACCCCACCATCGCCGCGGTGAAGGCCGGTGCCCAGGTCCCGGACGAGTCGGTGGGCAAGCAGCGGTTCGACGCGGTCCGCGTGGCGCTGACGGCGTTGCAGGACGAGCTGGCGGTCCAGCGGGCCGAGGGGCGGGCCGCCCTCAACGACGCGGCCACCGGGATGGCGGTCACGTGCATCATCGCGATGGCTGTGCTGCTGGTGGCGGTGCTGGGCTGCGTGGCGGCGGTGCTGGTCCACGTCGTCGGGCCGCTGAGCAGGCTGCGCGGGCACGTGGGGCTGGTGGCGGGCGGCGACTTCGCCCACACGGTCACCGCGACCGGGCCGTCGGAGCTGCGGGAGCTGGGGCGCGACGTCGACGTCATGCGCACCCGCATCGTCTCGGAGCTGGACCAGGCGCAGGAGCGCAACGCCGCCCTCGACGCCGCGACGGCCGAGCTGCGGCGGTCCAACTCGGAGCTGGAGCAGTTCGCCTACGTCGCCTCGCACGACCTCCAGGAGCCCCTGCGCAAGGTCGCGAGCTTCTGCCAGCTGCTGGAACGGCGCTACCGCGACCAGCTCGACGACCGCGCCACGCAGTACATCGACTTCGCCGTCGACGGCGCGAAGCGGATGCAGCTGCTCATCAACGACCTGCTCGCGTTCAGCCGGGTGGGCCGGCACCGCGAGAAGCACGTGGTGGTGGCGGCGAACGACCTGGTGGACGACGCGCGCCGGAACCTGGCCCAGGCCTTGGAGGACACGGACGCACGGGTCGAGGCCGGCACGCTGCCGCAGGTCCGCGGCGAGGCCAGGCTGCTCACGGCGGTGTTCCAGAACCTCATCGGCAACGCCGTGAAGTTCCGCGGCCCGCAAGCCCCGCTCGTGCGGATCGACGCGGAGCCCGGCGACGACGACATGTGGACTTTCTCGGTGCGGGACAACGGCATCGGCATCGAGGAGCAGTACGCCGAACGGATCTTCGTCATCTTCCAGCGGCTGCACACCAAGGACCAGTACTCCGGCACCGGCATCGGGCTGGCGATGTGCCGCAAGATCGTCGAGTACCACGGCGGCCGGATCTGGCTCGACACCACGGCGACGGACGGGACCACGATCCGCTTCACCCTCCCGCGGGCCGAGGCGGACACCCGGACCGACGACTGAGAGCGGGGACCCGCGCCGAAACGCGGGTCCCCGCTCTCACGGCGTCACTTCGTGGCGATCCTGTCCCCCGGCTTGATCAGGTCGGGGTTGGTCAGGAAGCGGGCGTTCTTCGCCACCAGCGCCTGCCAGCCGCCCTCGACCTTCAGCTCCTCGGCGATCTTGCTGAGGGTGTCGCCGGACTTGATCTCGTAGTCGCCGTCCGGGTTGCTGGTGGACGGCGGGGCCACCGGGACCACGGGCAGGGCGCGCGAGACGGCCTTGCCGGCTGTCGGGACGTGCCTCTGCCGCACCGGTTGCGCCGGTGCCCCCGCCCTGCGCCCGCACGACGGCCAGGCACCGATGCCCTGGGTGCGCAGGACGTTCTCCGCCACGCGGATCTGCTCCTCGCGGGAGGCCTGGTCGGCGCGGCCGGCGCCGCCGTTGGCCCGCCACGTCGACTCGGTGAACTGGAGTCCGCCGTAGTAGCCGTTCCCGGTGTTGATGGACCAGTTGCCGCCGGCCTCGCACTGGGCGATGCGGTCCCAGTCGACCGAGGGTGCCGCGGAGGCGAGTGCGCCGCCGGCCGCGCAGAGCGCGGCAGTGGAGACGGCGATGAGCAGAGCGCGGGTGGTGGCGTTGCCACGGAGATGACGCATGGTCCTTTTCGCGCCCCGTCGCGCTCTCGCCTGCAGCAGCGCCTGTCCGGCGGGGACTTGATCCGTGTCACGGATCAGGGCTGGCCGCTGGACAGGTGAGCGCACGGCTTGCCCCGGTGGTGCGGCGACCTCTCGGTCACTGGGCTGGACCGTAAGAAGCCCGCGCCGACTCCGCACGGCCGCACGCGGCAAGACCACTCGATCCGGTCACGATCGCGCCGGGGACGTTTCAACGCGACCCGTGGTCCCGCAAGATCGACGCCGGGGTCATTCCGGTGACCCGTCGTGCGAGAACGGCGTGCTCACGCCGTCGTACGCCAGGTGCATCACCATGCCGTTGGCGCCGTGCCGGAAGTTGTGGCAGTGGTCCATCCAGATCCCGGGGTTGTCCGCGGTGAACGCCACCTCGAACACCTGGCCCGGTGCCACGTTGAGGGTGTCGGTCCACCACGGGCTCCCCGTCGCGGGGACGCCGTTGCGCGACAGGACGCGCACGCGGTGGCCGTGCAGGTGCATGGGGTGGTTGATCATGCTGCGGTTGATGATGCGGACCTTGACGCGGTCGCCCTCGCTGACCTGGAGGGTCGGCACCGCGGGGTAGAGGCGGCCGTTCATCAGGCTGCTCACGAAGCCGATCCGCCCCTGGTTGAAGCCGAACCCGTCGTCCAGCCGAAGGTCGTAGCTGCGGTTGTACGAAGTGGACTCGCCGGCGGAGTCCGCGCCGGAACCGTAGGCCAGCGGGTCGAACGGCGTGCCCTCCTGCGGCACGGCCGGGTCCGCGGTGCCGTCGGGGCTGAACGCCGTCGCGGCGGTGTCGCTGAGGGCCACCGTGACCGCGGTGCCCGGCATCGTGAACGCCACGTCGTACCGGCCGCCCGCGGCGAGCTGGAGGTCGGTGCCGGCGGCGAGCGGGGTGGCGCCGCCGATGGCGTTGCCGTCAATGGCGGCCACGGTGAACTCGGTGCCGGCGAGCCGGACCAGCTGCGGGTCCTGCGAGCTGTTCACCAGTCGCAGCAACACCTTCCGGCCCGCCGGAACGGCTTCGCGGACAGGCCTGTCCGCGGTGCCGAAGACGCCGGTCTCCTCTCCGCCGGGCCAGATGTGCGTGAACATCGTGCGTTCGAAGCCGTCGAACTTCTCTCCGTCCTCGACGACCAGCGAGCCGAAGAGGCCGCGCTGCACGTTCTCCAGCGCGTCGCGGTGCGAGTGGTACCAGAAGGTTCCGGCCCGGTTGGGGACGAACCGGTAGACGTGCTGCCTGCCGGGACGCACGGCCTCCTGCGTCACGCCGGGCACGCCGTCCTCGGCGTTGGGCACGTCCACGCCGTGCCAGTGCAGCGTCACGCCCTCGTCGACGTCCTTGTTCTGCAAGGTGACCTCGACGAGCTGTCCTTTCCGGACGCGGATCTCGGGACCCGGCGCGACGCCGTTGAACGTGAGGCCGTCCACGACCTGACCGGACGCGAGCTCGACCTGGCCCTTGGCCGCGGTCATGGTGAGGCGGACGTCGGGTGCGCGGTCGCGGGGACCGGTGAGCTGGTCGACGCTGACACCGCCGTGGTGGTGGTCGTGACCGGACGCCTGCGCGACGTTCTCCCGGTAGTTCACGACGAGCACGAGGGTCAGGACGAGGACGAGCCCCGCGCCGAGCCAGGGCAGCCGCGCCACTCGGGTGCCGGATTCCCTCCACCGGCCCAGTGCCGCCGACAACGCCGCCGCCAGGCCGAGCACGAGCACCGAGGTGCCGAGCACCGTCACGGCGTCCTGGGGGCCGAACGGCACGAACAGCCACCAGCCCGACAGCACCACCCCGGCGGCGGCCACGTGGGTCGTCACGGGTTGGCGCACCAGGAAGGCGAGCAGCAGCGGCAGGACGGCCAGCGGCAGCTGGACCAGCAACCGGGCCTCGACGAGGACCAGGCCGCCGGGCGCCATCAGGCCGATGACCACCAGCCGCGACGCCACCAGCACGGCGGTGATGAGGAGCCAGCGCCGCAGGCGCGGGTCGGACGCGCGCACACCGGTGACCGCCGCCGCGATCATCGCCAGCAGCGCCAGAAGCATGTCTGTTTGGACGAGCAGACCGAACATGCCGTGATCGTGTCCGCGGCGGCCGCGCTCTCGCGTCGGCAACCATCGCCTAGATTCCTGCCGAGACGGGACTACGCAGTTTGTGCCGACGCGAACGGGGCAGGCGTCCCGGCACGATCCGGTCATGTCCAGTGCAGTCACCCACCGCGCGACCGAAGTCGTCCTGCCCGGGGTCGTCGGCCCCGGTGGCCTCCAGGTGCGGACGCGGGACCTCCCCGCGCCCACCGCCGGCCAGGCCCTCCTGCGGATGGAGGCGACCGGTGTCTCGTTCGCCGAGCAGCAGATGCGGCTCGGCAAGTACTACGACCAGCCGCCGTTCCCGTTCGTCCCCGGCTACGACCTCGTCGGCACGGTCGTCGCGACCGGGCCGCGGGTGGACCCGTCGCTGACCGGCCGCCGGTTCGCGGCCGTCACCAAGACCGGTGGCTGGGCGAGCCACGTCCTGATCGACGCCGGCGACCTCGTGCCCGTGCCGGACGGCGTGTCGCCCGCGGCGGCGGAGACCGTGGCGGTCAACGGGGTCACCGCGTGGCAGATGCTGCACCGGCGGGCGAACGTCCAGGCCGGCGACACCGTCGTGGTGCTGGGCGCCAACGGCGGTGTCGGCTCCACGCTCGTCCAGCTGGCCCGGCACGCCGGTGCCACCGTGATCGGCACGGCGTCCGCACGGCACCACGACACGGTGCGGGCGTGGGGCGTGATCCCCGTCGACTACCACGACCCGGAGCACCACGCCCGGATCGGCGAGCTCGCGCCGGACGGCGTGGACGCGGTGTTCGACCACGTCGGCGGGCCCGGCGTCCAGAAGTCGTGGCAGCTGCTGCGCAAGGGCGGGACGCTGGTCTCGTACGGCACCGCGGCCGCCAAGGACGAGGAGGGCAACTCGCAGGTGCAGCTGCTGAAGCTGCTGGCACAGCTCAAGCTCTGGCACGCGCTGCCCAACCAGCGCAGCGCGTACTTCTACAGCTTCTGGTCGGGGGTGCGGAACAGGGCGAAGTTCCAGCGCACGCTCGCCGACGACCTCACCCGCGTGCTCGACCTGGTGGCGGACGGCGTTGTCACCCCGCAGATCGCGGCGGAGTTCCCGCTGGCGCGGGCCTCGGCGGCCCTCGAGCTCGCCGAGTCGCGCACGGTCGCGGGCAAGGTCGTCCTCGTGCCCTGACGGGTCACAGCTCGGTGTTGATGATCGCCTCCACCAGCACCTGGCCGTCCTCGGTCAACGCGACGCCGTCCGCGTCGACGGTGACGAGGCCGCGTTCGGCGAGGGAGGCGAACTTCTCCCGCCACGGGCTCTCGTGCAGCGAGCGGCCGTAGAGCGAGCGGTGCAGGTCCTCGCGGACCGGTCGCAGGGTCGACAGGGCCATCTTGACCGCCCGCGCCTCCTGGGCCGCCGCGTCGAACCCGGTGGCGGACCCCAGCGGCACGCGGCCCTGGTCGACGGACTGGGCGTAGTTCTTCCAGTTGACGTCGGTGATGGCCTCGGACCTGCGGCAGCTGGAGCTGCCGCCCAGGCCGATCGCGACCTCGGCCTCCTGCTTGTCCTGGTCCACCATGATGGACTTCCACTTCTCCGGACCGAGTCCGTCGCGGGCGAAGTACATCGTGGGGTGCTCGGTGTAGCCGGCGGCGCGCAGGCCGTCGGTGAGGATCTCGCGCATCCGGTACTGCTCCTGCAGTGCGGGCCAGAAGTGGCCGTCCCGCACGAGCTTGTCGCGGTACTCGGGCAGCTGCCACGGCGCGGGCTTCTCCCCCGCCACCCCGGTCCTGGTCTCGGCGTACGACTTGAGGTGCAGCTTGGTGCACACGACCGCGGTGACCTCGTTCTCCAGCACCACGTCGAGGTCGCGGCGGACGCTGTCGACGGTCTGGTCCAGCAGGCCGTACATCAGGTCGATGCTGACCCACTCGAACCCGGCGGCCTGGGCGTTGCGCACGAAGTCGACGCACATCTGAGACGTGTGCTCGCGGCCGCACTCGCGCAACACGTGGTCGTCGAACGACTGCACGCCGCTGGAGAGCTTGGTGCAGCCCAGTTCCCGCAACAACTCCAGCTTCGCCGGCGTGAAGGTGCTCGGGTCGCCCTCGAACCGGATCGTGGTGTCCTCGGTGAACCCGAAGTTCTCGCGGTAGAAGTCGAGCAGGCGCCGGATCTGGTTCTCCGGCAACAACGACGGCGTGCCGCCGAAGACGTTGAACTCGCCGATCGGCGCGGTGGCCAGCTCCGGCACGCGACGCAGCCACAGCTGTGCCTCGCGGATGTTCCAGTCGACCCACCTGGTCAGCTTCTCCTCGGCCTGGCCGCCCTTGACGAGCACGACCGGGTACTGGCAGAAGCGGCACTTGTAGGCGCACGTGGGGATGTAGGACCACAGGTGGATCGGGGCGGTGCCGACGAGCTGGTCGCCGAGGTCGTCGAGGAAGTCGTCGACGCCGTAGCCGGGAACGTTGCCGGGGAAGACGTGCGCGCCGAACGGGTCCTCGGTGACGTAATCGAGCAGGTGGGCGTTGGCCGGGTTCTTGAGCGCGGGCCACACCTTCGGTTCGGTCGTCAGCACACGGCTCATCAGAACACGCCTCCATTGCCGAAGTAGTTGTGCGCCTCCCCGGACTCGCGGTCCTCGCAGTAGTACTTCACGAACTCGGCGAACCTGTCCTCGGGCACGTCGGCGAAGCACTCCGGCAACGGCGGCGGGTACCCGACGTCCTCACCGACGGTGGCGCGCAGCCGCGCGAAGATCTCGTCCCGGAACTCCAGGTACAGCCGGTACGACGGCGTCTTGTACGAGTGGATCGGCAGGAAGTCGACGACGCTCATCTCGGCCTTGATCTCGGCGACGCGCTCGCCCAGCCGGTGCGCGAGGTCCTCGCCGAAGAACTCGACGACCGCGTCCTCGTCCAGGAAGGACGGTGTGAGCAGGACGGGCAGGATCGTGTTCTTCGGTGTGAAGTCCTTGACGGAGAACTCCCAGGCCTGCACCGCCTCCGCCTCGGTCAGGTCGACCGTCCTCGCGGGCGCCTCCGGCCGGATGTCGCGCATGACGATGATGCCGTCGTTGCCGTACGCCCGCCCGGTGATCACCTCGTCCAGGGCGTGGTTGACGCGCCGGGGGTTGATCTCGACCTTCGACTTCGGCGCGTAGGTGATGTCGTGGCCGGAGCCGCGGACCTTGATGCCGAAGTCCCAGTCGTCGGACAGGTGGTTGACGAACTTCCCGTTCCGCAGCTGGTAGAAGATCTCGATGCCGCCGACCTGTTCGTAGGCCTCGCGTTCGACGGCGAAGCCCTTGCCGTCCGGGAAGCCGCCGAACAACGAGAACGTCACCGCCCGGCAGCGCAACGTGCGCTGGATCGCGTCCCAGAGCCGCGGCCTGTCGACGAAGTGCTCGGCGTTGTAGTAGTAGTCGCAGACCCCGATCGCGGCCTTGTCCTTCTCCATGGCCGCGAAGAGCTCCGTGAGCCACCGCCGGTCGACGCGGCAGTCGGCGTCGGCGGACACCAGGTAGAAGCGCTCGCCGGGGTCCTCGCGGGTGCGGCTGCGCCGTGCGGCGAACTCCATCCCGGTCCGGCGCGCGCACGCGACGCCCTGCTCGCGTTCGCTGATCACGTGGATGGCCACCTGCGACCGTTCGGCGAAGGCACGCGCTTTCGCGACCGTGTCGTCGGTGGAGTTGTTGTCCACCAGCACGATCTCGTACATGTCGTGGCCGATGTCGTCCTGGTCGTGCAACGACCGCAGCACGTCGTCGATGTTCGCGGCCTCGTCGAGCACCGGCAGCACCACGCTGAGGCGCACGGCCTCGCCCATCGGCGGCGGGAACAGCGTGCTCACCAGCTCCTCCGCGGCCGCGCGGTTGTCCGTGCCGAGCTGTCGGTTGTGCGCCACCACGTCCGCCCGCCTCTCCGCGTTCGTCATCAGCTCCTGGACCTGCGCGGCGAACTCGCGCGTCGGCAGGTCGTGCTCCAGGACGTCCAGCACCGGCGCCTCGAAGCCCCGGTACACCGTGTCGTACAGGGCGTACCTGCTCGCGATGTACGGCACGCCGGCCGCGATCGCCTCGCCGATCGGGTTGCCGTAGCTCTCGTAGTCGTACGACGTCAGGAACGACACGACGTCGGCGTGCGCCAGCAGGTCGCGCACCGAGAACTCGTCGCCGGCCGACTCGCACGGTTCGAGCACACCGCCGAACACCACGGGCACCCGCAGTTCCTCGGCGAGAGCGCGCAGTGCCGCGGTCTCCTCCGGGTTCTCCTCGGTGTCACCCGCGACGAACAGCCACGTGTCCGGGAGCAGTGCCAGCAGGTGCAGGTCCCGGTCGATCCGCTTCTGCGGGATGATCCGGGTGAACCGGGCGATCAGCCCGGCGTGCTCCGGAATGCCGTGGTACCGGCGGAAGTCCGGTCGTCCGGGCCGGTCGGGTGGGGTGAAGGTGTTCGGCAGGACGTCGAGGTTGCGCAGGTGCGGCATCCACTCCAGCGTGCGCCGCTTCGCTTCGTCGTGCAGCGCGAAGTAGTGGATGTGCGGGGAGTTCACCATCGGAGGCGTTGCGGGATACGGGAAACTGCCGTACTTGTCCGGTTCGCTCTGCCACATCAGGTCGTGGTCGCGCCACAGCACGTACCGGCCCAGCCCGTGTTTCGCGCCGTAGACCTCGATCGCCCGGTACAACGCCCTGGTGTAGACGACGTTCTCCGGGAGCGTGCCGTTCTCGACCATCACGAGCGTGACGCCGCGGTCCTCCCACGTCCGCACGATCGCACCGGCCAGGTCGGCGACGACGCGGCCGGCGTCGACCACCTGGTCCCGCCGCACGGCTTCCAGGGCCGACGCCACGGACTCCTGGCCGTACCCCGGTATCTCCGCGATGCCGTCGACGCGGTCCAGGGTGATCCAGTCCGGCACGCGTTCGTGCCGGTAGGGCTGGAAGAACCGGCCCTTGTCCGCCTTGATGTCGTACCCGAGGTCGAGGTGGACCTCGACCCCCCGGCCGGCGAACGTCTTCGCGATCTTGATGAACTCCACGACCACGCCCGACATGGCCGTGGCGTCGAACGAGACACCCCAAAGGACGGGCACAGGCCGCTCCGCTCCGAGTGGTCAGCTCTTCCTCGAACGTAGCATGAAAGCGCTCTCTGCCCTGTTTACGTCTCAATCGGCACGAATCAGTCCACTGAGGACTTTCGCGGACGGGGCCTGATCCGCGCCGTCCTGGCGGCCTGGCGCAGCATCAGGGCGGTGGCCACCGAGCAGACCAGCAACGCCATCAGGCTCGCTTCGGGACCGAACGTTCCGCCGGTGAGCACGGCAGGACCGTCGAGGGCGAGGTGCAGCAACCCGTTCGGCACGTCGTCCGAGCCGGACACCGCGATGCCGAAGAGGCCGGCGTGGGTGAAGTTCCAGGCGAAGTGCAGGCCGATCGGGAACCACAGCGACCTGGTCAGGACGTACGCGGAGGCCAGCATCGCGCCACCGGTCAGGCCGATGGACAGCGCGCCCCACAGCGTCGCGTTCACGTTGACGAGGTGCGTCAGGCCGAACAGCAGCGACGAGACGACGAGCGCGATCACGGTGCCGACGCGTTCCTCCAGGATGCGGAACAGCACCCCGCGGAACAGGACCTCCTCCATCGTCGCGACGCTCGCCATCATCCCGACGAGCCCCAGCGCGCCGAAGAACGAGCCGTACGACAGCCCGTCCCACCCGCCGAACACACCGATGATCAGCAGCAGTGCGCTGAACAGCCCGAACCCGAGCAGCACGCCCTTGCCGAGACCCGCCCACCGGCCGCGCGGCGCGACCTCCAGCACGTTGTCGCGCACTTCGACGTACTGCGACATCCGGCGGTAGCAGAGCACCCCGGCCGCGGCGAGCCCCAGCCCGACCGGCAGTGCGAGCAACGGCAGCGGCGCCACCAGCGTGTCGATCCCGACGACCGCCAGCATCACCACGAACAGCGTGACGAACAGGACCGGGAACCGGAACCGGCGCAGCTTCCGCCTGCTCTCGGGCAACTCGGCGGAGGACCGGTCCGGGTGTGCGCTCTGCTCCATGACTCCGACTTCCTGGCTGTGAGCGGGGAACTTCCGACACCGCAGACGCTAGGGAGCTTTCGGTCCCGAAGAATCCCACCGGAGCGGACATCGGGGAGTAGCTCGCACGGGGGACACACCCGTCAGTCGTCGCCCTCCGGGATCGCCACCAGGCTCACCGACCGGCGGGTGCGACCGGGACCGGGCGATCCCCCGGTCCTGGCGGTGACCGCCGCGCGGAGCTCGGCCAGCAGCTCCCGGTGCTCCTCGTCCGTCAGCCACAACGACGCCCGCTGGTACGTCACGCCGTCGGCCGCCGGGTCCGCCGGCCCGCCCTCGACGTACCGGCCGAAGTCCGCGAGCAGGCCGCCGGTGAACGCGGTGAACGCCCGCAGGTGGTCCTCGGGCGTCATCGCCGCGCGCTCGGCGCCGTCGAGCCGCGCGCGGTCCCAGCACAGCCGGTAGGTGCGCTCGACGATCCCGCGCACCCGCTTCTCGTCCAGCACCTCCAGCACCCCGGCCTCGGCCAGCACGGCGACGTGCCGGTACATCGTCGCGGGCGCGACCTCGGGCAACCGCTGCCGCAGCTGCGTGGTCGTGCTCGGGTGCCCGTCGAGCAGCGCCTGCACGATGCGCAGGCGGACGGGGTGCAGCAGGAGGTCGAGGCTCGCCATGGACCGAATCCTCTCACCGGTGATACTGTTCTCAAAACTGATAACGAGGAGCGTCGATGAACACGCACGTCACGACACCCCAGGACGTCGAGATCACCCTGACCACCGGCGACGGCCACCCGCTGCACGGCACGCTGACCCTGCCGGACGGCCTGGGTCCGCACCCGGCCGTGCTCTGCTTACCCGGCTCCGGGAAGGTGGACCGCGACTCCAACGCCGGCAGGGTGCGGATGGAGCTGGGCGGTCCGCTGGCCCACGCGCTCGCACGGCAGGGCATCGCGTCGTTGCGCTACGACCGGCGCGGTGTCGGGGCGTCGCCCGGCGACTGGCGCGCCGCCGGGTTCGTGGACAACCGCGACGACGCCGCGATGGCGTTGCGCACCCTCCGCGCCCGTCCGGAGGTCAAGGCGGACAAGGTCGGCGTCGTCGGGCACAGCGAGGGCGCCGTCCACGCGATGTGGCTGGGCAGCCACGAGAACCCGGCCGCGGTCGTCCTGCTCGCCGGGTACGCCCGGCCGGGCGGGGAAGCGTTGCGGTGGCAGGCTTCCCGCGTCGCGGGGACGGTGCCCGCTTTCGTCCGCCCGCTGCTCCCGCTGCTGGGCCGCGTCGCGACCAGGCAGCTGACGGCCCTCGAGAACACCACCACCGACGTGGCCCGCGTCGGCGGGGCGAAGGTCAACGCGCGGTGGTGGCGCGAGCAGCTGGCCCACGACCCGCGCGCCGACCTGCCCGGCATCACCGCGCCCGTGCTGGCGCTCACCGGCGACAAGGACCTCCAGGTCGACGCCGCCGACCTGGAGGTCGTCCGGTCACTCGTCCCCGGCGCCGAGACCCGGTGCGTGCCCGGCCTCACGCACCTGCTGCGGGTCGACCCCGACGAACCCAAGCTCACGTCGTACGGCCGTCTGCTGCGCCGGCCGGTCGATCCCGGCTTGCTCGCCGAGGTCGCGGACTGGCTGGCGCAGCGACTCCGCTGACGTCAGAAGGCCTTCAGGTCGACGTACTCCGCGATCGCCTGCTGGCCCACGATGTTCGCGTGGATGCCGTCACCGGTGTCGTAGGCGGGGAGGATCGAGTTCGGCTTGACCGGGTCGGACAGCACCTGGTCGAAGTCCGTCACCGACGCGCAGGTGCCGGAGCAGTCGCCGCCCCGCTTCACGAACGAGTTGACGGCGTGGCGGTCGACGTTGTTCTGGTTGCTGTACCCCGGCCGCGGCGTGATCGGCGTGACGTGGACGTCCACCCCGGCGGCCTTCAGGCGCGCGAACACCGTGCGGTAGCTGGCGATGATGTCCGCGGACGAACAGCCGTTGGCCAGGTCGTTCGTGCCGTAGTAGTAGATGACGTCGGTGACGCCGTGCAGGGCGAGGACGTCCCTTTCCAGCCGTGACACGGCGTCCAGGCCCTGGATCCCGGGAGAGTTCCCGGGACAGACGGCGCTGGTGGTGCCGCTGATGCCCGCGTTGGCGACGGTCAGCTGGGCGTTCGCGGGCGACTCCGCGACGATCCGGCGGGCCAGGACGTCGGTCCAGCGCTTGTTGGTGCCCAGCTCGGTGCAGCCGGGACCGCAGTTCGTGCTGCCGACGCCGTCCACGACCGAGCTGCCGAACGGGACGATCGTGCCCTTCAGCCGCGGGTTGAAGACGTCCACGGCGGTGACGACGTAGGTGGACTGGATCTTCTGCGGGTAGGCCTCCGCCTGCGCAGCGGTCTGGTCCCCGCTGCCCGGTGCGGTCAGGTAGTTCTCCCGGAACGCGCCGTCGTGGCGGCCGGGCACCGCCTCCCCCGCCACGTGCATGCTGACGGCCAGGTCCGCGCCCGCGCTCGTGGGGAACGGGACCTGGTCGCTCCACGTCGACGCGCCGGGTTGCAGGGTCACGGCGCGCCGGCCGCCGAACGTCAGGTCGCGGACACCGGACACCGCCGCGTCTCCCCCGCTCAGCGCGACGGTGGTGTGGTCGAGGGTCAGCGGCTGCGTGCCGAACGTGTTCTGCACCCGCACGCGGACGGCGCTGCCGCCCTGGCTGAGGTGCGTGATCATGCGCATCGACTGGTCGCGCACCGCGGGACCGAGGTTCTGCTGCGACTGCGCCCAGGAGGTGAACCAGGCGGGTCTGCCGGCTTCGGCCGCCGGGGTGAGCAGTGCGGCCACGACGAGGACCGTGGGTGTCAGGGTGCGCCAGCGATTCGTCATGTCCCGGCACGCTATTGGCGGTCCGAAAACGACGTCAACGACGTGGGCGGTTCCTGTCCAGTGGGTTCGGAAAGTCGACATAGCGGCTCGCCGCGCCCTCCGCGCGCGTCCAGCGCAGCAGCAGGTTGGCCTTCGCGGGCACGAACGGGCTCGCGAGCAACGACGTCAGCGGCTCCTGCTCGCCGTGGTCGCGCGCGTAACCGAGGAAGACCTCGCGCGCCTGCGCCCACACGTCCAGACCGGGATGGCGGTCGAGCACCGCGCCGGCGATCTCGACGAGGTGGTTCACGACGAGGCAGTACTGCAACCGCTCCCAGCCCTTGGCCTCGGACACCCCGCGCGCGCCGCCACCTCCGTCCACTGAGGACAACAGGTCGGCGTGCCGTGGCAGCAGCCGCATGCCCTCGGGGTCGCGGAAGAGCGCCTGCACGGGCGTTCCGCCGCCGTCCACTCCGACCACGACGTTCTGGAGGTGGCACTCCATCACGACGCCGTGCGCGAAGAACGCGTGCAGCACGGGAGGAACGACGACCGAGACGTACCGCCGGAACCAATGGAGCGCCTGCTCGGAGCTCAGGCCGTCCAGCGGATTGCCGTCGAAGCCCTCGCTGATCCCCGCCGCCAGCACCGGGGTCACGCCGGGCAGGGTGTGCTGCCGGATGCCGTCCCGCACCACGACGGCCAGGCCCTCGACGTTCCCGGGCGAGGTCCGGTAGCCGCGGTCGAGGAGGAACGCGGTGCCGGGGTACGCGGCGGCGACGTCCTCGAACACCGGTCCGAGCAGGCGGGCGAGCGGCGGGATCCAGCGCAGGTCGTACGCCCACAGCCGGCGCACGTCGTTGGTGATCCGCACGTCGAGGCTGAACTTGTAGAACAGGTCGGCGGCCGGGTCGTACACGGTGCGCACCGACGACGTCGGCCACACCTCGGGTCCGGACGCCTCGCCTTCCAGTCCCAGCAAGGAAAGCTGCCACGGGTGCGCCGGGAGCACCCCCTCCGGCAGCGGCACGTCACCGTCGTCGACGAACGTCCCTTCCAGGCGTGCCAACGAGAACCGCGCGTGCACCTCGGGCGCGTACGGCAGCCACTCCGACGCCGGAACGCCACCGCGGCCCTTCGGCGCGGGGTGGTAGCGGTGCCCGGCGACCAGGGCCTGTTCGGACCGCTGGTAGAGGTCGGGCGGCGGGGCGGGACGGGCGCCGAGGATCGCCGCGACGGCGGAGCGCGACCCCGCGATCTCGTCGAGGAACCCGGCCGGTGGATCGCCGAGCTCCTCGCCGACGAGCGCCGCCAGCCCCTGCCACGACAGCGGCTGCCACACCCCGGTGAACACCTCGGGGTCCGACGGCCAGCGCCCCTCCCGCGCGCGCAGCACCACGCCGGTGCGGGGCAGGCGGAACGTCCCGTCCGGCCCCTGCTCCGCCACCTCGCGGCGCACGCAGTTCAGCAGGGCGGTCGTGGTGACGCCGTCGGGGTCAGTGCTCGCTTCCACCGGTGTCCGCTTCCCAGGAGGCGATGTGTCAGGATCTGATCATTCTGACGCAGACGCGGGTCGAGGCGGACTTCGCCGCGGCGCTGGACGGCGATCGCGCTGAGAGATTTCTCGCAGCGTTGCCGGGAGCCCGCGCGGCGGTGCTCGCGCGCCTGCTCAGGGCGTTCGCGATCGAGCCGTTACCGCAGGTCACGGTCGATCCGGCGGACTTCAGCCACCCCGTCGACCTCCTCGCCGCGCTGAACTGGCCCCGTGCGGAGAACCTGATCTCCGAGGTCGCGCACAGCGTCGCCGGACTGGCGTTGTCCCGCACCGCGGACCCGATCACCACGCCGTTCCTCGAACGCTCGCCGGAAGAGCACGAACAGAGCGTCGTCGACGGCCATCCGCTGCACCCGTGCTGCCGCAACCGCACCGGGTTCACCGCCCGCGACCACCTCGCGTACGGGCCCGAGCACCGGCCGGTGGTCGCGCTGCGCCTGCACCCGGCGAAGGACCACGTCGTGTTCGGCGACTGGCCCGCCGAGCTGACCGACGGCGACCGGATCCTCCTGCCGGTGCACCCGTGGCAGGCCGACCACCTGGGCGTGTCCAGTGCCGGCACTCTCGACGCCGCCCCGCTGATGGCGTTGCGGACCCTGTCAACCGGCCCTTGGCACGTCAAGACGACGGTGAGCGCCCAGATCACGTCGGCCGTGCGGGACATCTCGGCCGGGTCGATCACCACGGCCACGACGGTGTCCGACTTCCTCGCCGGCGTCGTCGAGGGCGTCGAACTGCAACCCAACCGGGCGTCGGCCGCGGTGCTCACCGACGGCGAACCGGACCGGCGGCTGGGCGTGATCCTGCGCGACAGACCCGTGCCGCGTGAGGGCGAAACCCTCCTGCCCCTGGCCGCGCTGCACCTGTCGCCGCCGGCCGACCCGGTCGCGTGGCTGCGGGAGTTCGCGGAACTGACCGTGCCGCCGCTGATGACGTTGCTCGCCCGCGGCGTGGCGCTGGAGGCCCACGAGCAGAACCTGGTGGTGGGCCTGGTGAACGGCAGGCCCAGCCGGGTGGTCTACCGCGACCTCGCCGACATCAGGGTCAGCCCGCGCGCCGGCCTGCCGGCACGGCTGCACGCGAGTCCGGAGGCGTTGCGCGCCAAGACGTTCGCCACGTTCTTCTCGACCGCCCTGACCGGCCTCGTCGGCGCTCTGGACGCGCCGGACGCCGAACTGTGGGAGGTCGTGGCGCGGACGGTCCCGGACACGCCCGACCGGCACGCGTTGCTGCACGACCCGTGGCCGGCGAAGCCGCTCACGTTGATGCGGCTGGATCCCGCGACGACGGCCTGGGCGCACCTGCCGAACCCGTTCAGGGCCTGAGCAGCACGTCCCGGTGCCACCAGGCCAGCGACAGCAGTGCCGCGCCCGCCGCCTGGGTCGGTTCGTGGTGCACGAACCGGTCGATGGTGCCGGCGGTGAAGGGAAGCCCGCGCAGCACGCGGCCCTCTTCGTTGTGCGACACCACGTCGCCGAACAGCGCGTCGAACCGCGGCGCCTCGATCACCGCCACGGTCAGCAGGTCGGTGGCGAACGTCAGCGGATCGACGCCCGTTCCCAGGTGGAACACGCGCGCCGCCGCGGTCAGCTCGGAGGCGAACGGCCAGTTCCCGTAGTCGGCGTCGTGGATCTCCTCGACGCCGAGCAGCTCCTCGGCGAACTCGCGGATCATGCAGTGCCACAACGAGAAGTCGCTGTCCCGCGTTCCCTGGAACACGCCGACTGGCAGCACCTGGTACATGCCGCCCGCGTGCCCGACGCGCTTCGGGTCGCGCCAGTGCAGGAAGAACGTGGCGTCGCCGGAGACCGGGTCGTGGCGCAGCGTCAGGGTGCTGATGGCGACGTTGACCGGGCGGCGCGCGGGGTCGCACGGGTCGCCGACCGCGTCCCGCAGCGGCAGCGCGCCGGCCAGGCCGAGCGACCGGGCCGCGTACTCGTGGGCGCACGCCTCGCCGACGTCGATGCCGTCGAAGTAGGTGCCGAGGCCGAACGTGAGGTGCGTGCCGGTGAAGCCGAGCAGCCGGTAGGTCTCGCGGTTCTGGAACACCGCCGGTGCGGCGAGCGCGGCCACGGCCTCCGAGTAGCTGCCGAAGCCGTCGGGGAGCAGCGGGCTCCCGGCGACGGCGAGCTCCGGCGACGACCGCAGCTCCAGGGTCAGCTCGGACAGCGGGACCGGCGCGGGCGGCGTCCAGTGCGAGGCCGTGAGCAGCGGCGTGCCGGCGACCCGGGGCACGTCCGGGTACTCCGCGACGGCCTCGGCGGCGAGGGCGTGGCGGTGGGCCAGCAGGTGGGCGCGGACTGCGAGCCACTCGGCGGACGTCGGCATCGCACCATTGTCCGGACACGCCGGCGAGGCCGGGCCACCCGGTGGTCCGGCCTCCGCGGTGGTCGGGTCAGGCCCGCCAGCGCCGGGACGCGTGGACCACCTCGCCGACCGCGCGGGCGAGACTGCCGTCGGCGTCGACGTGCGCCTCGTACTCGGCCGGAAGCGGCTTGGCCACCTCGGGCGCCTCGTACGTGTCGCTGTCGTCGAGCCGCAGCCTGTGCGCGACCTTGACGAACGCGATCGCCGCACCCAGCAGCAGCACCCCGACCACGGCAGGCCACCAGACCTCTTCCGCGACCGCGATGGCGAACTGGACCTGGGCCACCACGACGAACACGACCGTCAGGGCGACCACCGACCACGGGGCCGATCGGCCGTCCTGTCTGCGCTTGGCGGCACCGGTTGCCCCCATTGGCGTCACCTCCACCGATGTTGCCTCGGACATCGGCGATTGATCGCACGGAGTTACACCGCTGAGCGTACTGCTCCTTCGTTTGGTTGCGCACCGTCATCGCCCGACGGCCGCCCACCAGCGCCGAACGGTACGGGCGCCGGTGCGGGATTCACCCCGTGGTGTGATCATCGACAGGTGTCCGCCCAGCACGCGGGAGACCCCGCCGCCTTCGCCGCCGACGTCCTCGACGAGGGGCCGGCCGAGCTCGAGTTCGAACCGGGGGTGGCCTCCCGGCGCCCCACCAAGACGAGCGCGGGAGGGGCGCTGGTCCGTGATTCCACCGGACGCGTGCTGTTCGTGGTGCCGGCCTACAAGGCCGTGCTCGACATCCCCGGCGGCATGGCGGAGGACGACGAGTCGCCGAAGGCCGCGACGATCCGCGAGATCCGCGAGGAGCTCGGCCTGGACGTCCCGCTGGGACGGTTGCTCGTCGTGGACTGGACGCCGCGCAACGGGGTCTGGCGCGACTGCCACCAGTTCGTGTTCGACGGTGGCGTGGTGGACGGTGCGGTGGCGTGCGACCCGGAGCTGGAGGGCGTGCTGTACCTGACGCTCGACGAGGCCCGGCCGCGGATCTACCCGTCGTTGCACCGCAGGCTGGTCCTGGCCGTCGCGGCGCTGGAGAGCGGTTCCACGCGGTACGCCGAGTTCGGCCGGGAGGTCTGATGCGGATCGTCTCGCTGCTGCCCGCCGCCACCGACATAGTCGCCGAGCTGGGTCTGCTGGAGCACCTCGTGGGCCGCACCCACGAGTGCGACTGGCCGGCCGAGGTCGCGGACGTGCCGGTCGTCACGAGCACGTCGGTCGACCAGGACGCGGTGAGCAGCCGGGAGATCAACGCGACCGTCCACCGCGGCTCGTCGATCTACGCCCTGGACGACGAGCTGCTGGCGGAGCTCCGGCCCGACGTGATCCTCACCCAGGACCTGTGCGACGTCTGCGCGATCTCGTACCGGACGGTCACGGAGACCGTGCGGATGATGGACGTCGGCCCGAAGGTGCTGAGCCTCGAACCGTCCACGTTGGACGAGGTGCTCGACTGCCTCAGGACGGTGGGCGACGTGCTCGGCGTCGACAGCCGCGACCGGATCGCGGCGCTGCGGCAGCGGATCGACGCCGTCTCCCGGCAGACCCGGGACCTCGTCCGGCCGCGGGTCGCGGCGATCGAGTGGCTCGACCCGGTGTGGCCGGCCGGGCACTGGATCCCCGAGCAGATCGCGCACGCCGGCGGCGTCCCGCTCCTCGCGGCGCCGGGCGAGCACACCGGCCCGACCACCTGGGAGGCCGTCCACGCCGCCCGTCCCGACGTGGTCCTGCTGCTGCCCTGCGGCTTCCCACCTGCGCGGACGCTGCGGGAGCTACCCGGCGAGGTGCTGCCGGAGACGTGGGTGCTGGACGGCCCGGCGTACTTCAACCGGCCCGGTCCGCGGGTGGTGCGCGGCATCGAGGTACTGGCGCACGTGCTGCACGGCGTCGGTCCCGAACCGGCGCCCGGCGAGGCGATTAATACTGCAACGGCACTTGCGTGTTCCGTAGTGGATCATGGTGTGCGTGGTGGTCGATGTCGCTGTGGCGGAGCTGAGCCGGTTGCATGATCGGATCGGTGGCCGGTTCGTCAGGTCGGAGCCGCGGTCTCGTGTGCGGGAGTATGTGCTCGGTCTGACTGCGGGGTTGGAGCGCAAGAACGGCTGGACACTGGCCGAGCGGGCCGGTGAGGTCTCGCCGGACGGGATGCAGCGGTTGTTGCGGCGGGCGGACTGGGATGTCGACGGTGTCCGTGACGATCTGCGGGACTACGTCGCGGAGAATCTGGGCTCCGCGGACGGGGTGTTGATCGTCGACGACACCGGGTTCCTGAAGAAGGGCACTCGTTCGGCGGGGGTGCAGCGGCAGTACTCGGGCACCGCCGGCCGGACGGAGAACTGCCAGGTGGGTGTGTTCCTGGCCTATGCCTCGGCGCGGGGGCACGCGTTGATCGACCGGGAGCTCTATCTGCCGGAGTCCTGGACCGCCGATCCGGATCGGTGCCGGGCGGCCGGTGTTCCCGGTGAGGTGGGGTTCGCCACCAAGCCGCGGCAGGCGATGGCGATGATCGAGCGCACGCTCGAGGCCGGGGTGCCGTTCCGGTGGGTGACCGCCGACGAGGCCTACGGCCAGGCCAAGTACCTGCGGTTGTGGCTCGAACAACGCGACGTGGCCTACGTGCTGGCCACGAGAGTCAACGACACGCTGACCACCACCGACTTCCGCCAGGCCCGCGCTGACGCCCTGATCGCGCAGCTGCCGACGCGGGCCTGGCGCCGGTTGTCGGTGGGCGCCGGAGCGCACGGGCCACGCGAGTACGACTGGGCACGGGTGCCGATCCGCGTGTCGTGGGAACCGGGCCGCGGACACTGGCTGCTGGCCCGCCGCAGCATCACCGATCCCCGCGAGATCGCCTACTACGTCTGCTACGGGTCCCGCCGGTGCACGCTGCTGGACCTGGCCTGGATCGCCGGCACCCGCTAGCGCATCGAGGAATGCTTCCAGCAGGCCAAGAACGAGGCCGGACTCGACCACTACCAGGTCCGGTCCTGGAGGGCCTGGTATGCCCACATCACCCTGTCCATGCTCGCCCACGCCTGGCTCGCCGTGACCAGAACCCTTGCCGCAAAAGGGGAACCGTCCACGGCGACCACGGCATGATCGGCTTCACGTTACCCGAGATCCGCCGCCTGCTCGTCAGCCTGGTCCTGCGGCCGCCCACCAACGTCGACCATGTCTGGTCCTGGTCGTGCTGGCGCCGACGACGCCAACACCAAGCCCGCCTCAGCCACTACAAACGACGCGGCTACCCGCTCACATAAGTGCCGTTGCAGTATTA
>NZ_DASVFL010000198.1:0-34891 GCF_036380075.1 Lentzea sp.
GCCCTGCAGGACGGTGAGCGCGGAAGCGATGCGCACCGGGCGCGGTGGCGCCGGGGTCCCAGTGGTCACGGGGGGCCTTTCCTCACGTTCTGTACCTGGTCACGGATCGTAGGCCACCCGGTTGGAGGGCTCTCTCGGCACGCCTGTCGCGAGAGGATCAAGGGGCCTCTTCAGCGAGCCGGCGGTCGTCCGGGGTGCACTCGACTGCGAGGGGAACGCGGTGCTGACCGAAGGGAGATCTGCGCCACTTTCGTGAGGCTCGGGCCACCCTGAGGGAGGACATGCGAGACGACGGCGGTCACGCATTGTCTTACCCTCAAGTGGTGCGCGCTCTTCTCGTGGTGAACCCGCAGGCGACTACAACGACGCCGGCGGGCCGTGACGTTCTGGCGCACGCGCTGGCCAGCGACGTGAAGCTGGAGATCGTCCAGACCTCCTACCGCGGCCACGCGGCGGACGCCGCCGGGCAGGCCGTGGCGGACGGGTTCGACCTGGTCATCGCCCATGGCGGCGATGGCACGGTCAACGAGGTCGTCAACGGCGTACTGCGCGCCGGGCCCCGTCCCGAGACACCGATGGTCGGCGTCGTGCCCGGCGGTTCGGCGAACGTCTTCGCGGGTGCCCTGGGCATCCCGCGCGACCCCGTCGAGGCCACGCACGTCCTGCTCCAGGCGATCGAGCACGGCACCAGCCGCCGCATCGGGCTCGGCCAGGTGTTCGCGGACGTCGCCGAGGGAGCCGACGGCCGCTGGTTCACGTTCAACGCCGGCATGGGCCTCGACGCCGACGTGGTGGCGGGGGTCGAGCACAAGCGGGCCAAGGGCCACAACGCCAGCCCCGCCCTCTACCTGAGCGTCGCCCTGAAGGCGTACGCGCAGAACGTGCGCAAACCGCAGCACTTCACCGTCGAGGTTCCGGACGAGGAACCGTTCGACGACGTCGGCATGGTGTTCGTGTCGAACACCGACCCGTGGACGTACTTCGGCGATAAAGCGATCCAGCTCAACCCCAGCACGTCGTTCGACGGCGGACTCGGGTTGAGTGCATTGCGGACGATGCGGGTACCCACCGTCGGGCGCTACATCGCCCAGGTCCTCGCGACGGGCAATCCGAAGAGCGGGAAACTCGTTCGGCGTGATGACGTGGGTTATGTCAGAGTGAAGTGCGAGGAGCCCGCCAACCTCCAGGTCGACGGTGATTTCCTCGGCACGACGACTGCGGTGGAGTTCCGAGCGGTCCCCGACGCGTTGACTGTTGCCGTATAAGCAACTTGACAGTCCGTGATCGGTTCGTGACCGTCCTGGTACTCACCCGGGATGTACTGCAGTCGAGTGACAGCAGAGCGTGAAACCCCAGGTGAACGCTGTCGATCTTTTGGGTGAGTTCACTCACCGGGTCAGTGCTTACCCCTTGACATCTCTGCCGTTCGTGAAAGCATTCACAAGCACCCCAAAAACGACCGCTGACAACCGGCGTGCCCTTGTGCGCGCCTAGGCTGAGGAGTAGTTCCAATGGACTGGCGCCACCGCGCGATCTGCCGCGACGAGGACCCCGAGCTGTTCTTCCCCGTTGGGAACAGTGGTCCCGCGCTGCTTCAGATCGCCGAGGCGAAGACCGTCTGCCGTCGCTGCCCCGTCGTCTCCGACTGCCTCGCGTGGGCACTGGAGAGCGGCCAGGACGCCGGCGTCTGGGGCGCGATGAGCGAGGACGAGCGCCGCGCTCTCAAGCGCCGCAACGCCCGCACGCGCGCCCGCAGCAACGCCTGAGCAGGCTGTTCGCCGCAGAAGCCGTACAAGAAGAAGCCCGACACCGTGCCAGGTGTCGGGCTTCTTCTTTTGTTTGCACACCCTCCCGCATGACCACGTGAGACCGCTGAGGCTGGTCGTCACGTGTGCACGAAACCCAGTTTACCGCCGCCCTCTGAGCGGCACGCGCAGGACTGCCTCAGTACCGCCTCGAGGCCTGCGCCGCAAGCTCAACGAGCCTCTCAATTCGGAATCGACGAGGGTCCGAACGATCTGCAGACCCAGACGATCGGTGCGTTCCAGGGAGAAACCCTGCGGAAGTCCCTTGCCGTCGTCGGTGATCGTCACGTCGAGCCACTTGGCGGACCGCTCGGAGTGCACGACGACCTCTCCTCGCTGGCCAGGGGCGTAGGCGTGCTCGAAGGCGTTCTGCACGAGCTCGGTCAGCACCATCACCAGCGGGGTGGCGATCTCGGCCGGCACGATGCCGAACCCACCCTCGCGACGCACGCTCACCTGGGTCTCGGTGGTCGCCACGTCGCTCATCATCGGGATCACCTTGTCGACCACGTCGTCGAGGTCCACCCGCTCGTCGACGGACATCGACAACGTCTCGTGCACGAGTGCGATGGAAGTCACACGGCGGACCGACTCCGCCAGCGCCTCCTTGGCCTCCGGGTTGCTCAACCTGCGGCTTTGCAGCCTCAGCAGCGCGGCGACCGTCTGCAGGTTGTTCTTCACGCGGTGGTGGATCTCGCGGATCGTGGCGTCCTTGGACATCAACGCGCGGTCGCGCCGGCGGACCTCCGTCACGTCGCGGCACAGCACGATCGCGCCCGCGGCCTGCCCTCGTGGCCGAAGGGGCAGAGCTCGGAACAGCACCGCGGCGCCGCGCCGTGACTCGGCCTCCATGCGCATCGACGTCTGGCCCTCCAGGGCCTGCCTGATGCGCTGGGCCACCTCGGTCGCGTCGAACGGGTCGCCGATGAGGCTGCGGGTGAGCGGCGCGAGGTGCACGCCGACGAGGTCCGACGCGTGTCCCATGCGGTGGTAGGCCGACAGGGCGTTCGGCGACGCGAACACGACCGCGCCGGACGGGTCGAGCCTGATCAGGCCGTCGCCGACGCGTGGGCTGGTGTGCACGTCCGGCGACGGTTCGGGCGCCGGGAACGTGCCGTCGGCGATCATCTGGCACAGGTCGGCGGCGCTGCCGAGGTAGGAGATCTCCAGCGGCGACGGCACGCGCGGGACGGCGAGGTTCGTGCTGCGGCTCAGCACCGCGATGACCTGGGTGCCCAGCCGCACGGGGATGGTCTCCCTGCGCACCGGCACGCCCAGGTGCCAGCGCGGGTCCTCCTCGCGGCAGATGCGCGACTCGTCCTTCGCCCTGCGCAGCTGCGGGTGCTCCTCGGAGTCGACCTCGCTGCCGACGACGTCCTCGGGGTGGGCCGTGGGCGCCGTCGTGGGACGGGCCTGGGCGACGCAGAGGAACTTGTCGTCGTCGAGCGGCACCCACATCAGGAAGTCCGCGAACGACAGGTCGGAGAGGAGCTGCCACTCCGCGACCACCAACTGGAGGTGGTCGGCGGCGGCGCCGGAGAGCTTCGTGTGCTCGGCCAGCAGGTCCGTGAGCGTAGACAGAACTCCTCCATGAGAAACTGGTCGATGAAGCAGTTCTGATCCTAGGAGACACCCATGTCGAAGCGTGCTCGCAAGCGCCGCGACCGCAAAAAGGGCGGCGCCAACCGAGGCAAGCGCCCCAACGCCTGAGTGCTGCGAAAAGGCCTGGTCACCGCCACGGTGACCAGGCCTTTTCGACGTTCTGGGGACTTCTCAGTCCTCGGTGCGGATCTCCACGATCGTCGCCCGGATGCGCGCCTTCAGGTCCGCGGGGGCGTAGTCACCGCCGCACTTGCGCGCCAGCAGCGCCTTGAGGTGCTCCTCCAGCCCGAACTGCTCCAGGCAGGGGTGGCACTCGTCGAGGTGCGTCTGCAGCGCCGCGCGACGGGACCCGTCGCACTCCTGGTCGAGGAACAGCCAGACCTCGGACAGCACCTCTGAGCAGTCGGTGTCGTGGGGTTCGCCGCAGTTCATGACGCGTCTCCGTTGCTGCCTCGCAGGAAACCACGGTCGCGGGCGACGTCCGCCAGCATGTCGCGGAGCTGGCGACGGCCCCGGTGCAACCGGGACATCACCGTGCCGATCGGGGTGCCCATGATGTCTGCGATCTCCTTGTACGCGAAGCCTTCGACATCGGCGAGGTAGACCGCGATCCGGAACTCCTCCGGCAACCGCTGCAATGCTTCCTTGACGTCGCTGTCGGGGAGGTTGTCGAGTGCCTCGACCTCGGCGCTGCGCAGCCCGGACGAGGTGTGGCTCTCCGCCTGCGCCAGCTGCCAGTCCGTGATCTCCTCGGTCGGCTGCTGGATCGGCTGGCGCTGCTTCTTGCGGTAGCCGTTGATGTAGGTGTTCGTCAGGATCCGGTAGAGCCACGCCTTGAGGTTCGTGCCCTCGGAGAAGGACGCGAACGCCGAGTAGGCCTTCAGGTACGTCTCCTGGACCAGGTCCTCGGCGTCCGCCGGGTTGCGCGTCATGCGCAGGGCGGCCGAGTACAGCTGGTCGAGCATGGGCATGGCGTCGCGCTCGAAACGCGCAGCGCGCTCCGCCGTCGTCTCTGTCGTGCCGGTGGCGGGCACCGCGCTCCCTTCCCACAGGTTCTGGGTCGGGACTGACTCTACGCGTGACCGCTCAAGCATGTCGGTTGCCACGTACCCGTCAACAACGGGCGGGCTGGTAGTAATTCCGCATGGCCGGACGTGGGACCCCCGCCACAGCGCTGCTGGACAAGCAGCGGGTGGCGCACACCTTGCACTCGTACGAGCACGACCCGCGGCACGAGTCGTACGGGCTGGAGGCGGCGGAGGCGCTCGGCCTGGTGCCGCAGCGCGTGTTCAAGACGCTCGTGGCCGAGGTCGACGGCAAGCTCGCCGTCGGCGTCGTGCCGGTGACGTCGCAGCTCGACCTGAAGGGTCTGGCCGCCGCGCTGAAGGGCAAGAAGGCGAAGATGGCGGTCGTCGCCGACGCCGAACGCGCGACGGGATACGTCGCCGGCGGAATTTCCCCGCTCGGGCAGAAGAAACAACTTCCCGTGGTGCTCGACGAATCGGCCTCGCAATTCGACACGATTTTCTGCAGCGCCGGCAGGCGCGGTCTCGAAGTCGAGATCGCGCCCGCCGACCTGGTGCGGCTCACCGGCGCGGTGGTCGCCGGAATCAGTGCTTAGCCGACCGGTTCCGTGATGCCGCCGGACCGGACCCACTCACCGATGCCGGACGCCGGCCACGCGACGGTGACCAGGGCGCCCAGCTTGCCCTGGCCGGGCAGGTTGAAGCGGACGAACGCGGGGTAGAACTGGGGGCCCTGGCTCTTCGACGCCACGTACATGGCGGCGAAGCTGTCCCCGCTGATCAGCTTCTCGGTGTACGGAGGCTGGCCTCCGGTCTGGGAAGCGTTGATGTCGTTGCCCTGCTGGTCGAGGAAGCGCAGGTTGCTGACGGTGCCGCCGATCCTGCAGGAGGCTCCCTCCGCGGCGACGAACTTGATCACGTGCCCCTTGTCGGCAGCCGTCGGAGAGCGCATGTCGTCGACGCGAATCGCCAGGTCGTCGCCGGTGCACCACGGGGCAGCCGTGGCCGGGCCGGAGGCCTGAGCGGCGGAGGCGGCCACGACGGCCACTGCGGCGGTGGCGGTCAGTGCTGCTGCGGTAGCAATCGTGCGGAAACGGCTCACGTGTTTCTCCCGAATTCGTCTCGACAGGTTTTCTCCTTGCACCCTGGTTGACGATTCGGGGATATACCCGGTTGTCACGGAGATCGAATTTCGTACTTTCGGCCGACCCATTCCGCCGTTCGGAACAGCTCGCGCTACTCGCCGGTCTGACCGTCGATTGCCTCTCTGAACACGTCGGCGTGCCCGTTGTGCCGGGAGTACTCCTCGACCATGTGGGTCAGGATCCAGCGCAGGTTCACCCTGCGGCCGTCCTTCCACGGCGGGCGCTTGGCCAGCTGACCCAGGTCACCCGACTCCAGTGCCTCGGCGACGGCCTTGCGGGAGCGCTCGACCTCGTCCTGCCAGAGCGCGAAGAGGTCGTCGACGGTGTGGTCGGCGGCCGAGTGCCAGTCCCAGTCGTAGTCGGCCTGCCAGTCGACGCTCTTCCACGGCTCCAGCGGTTCCCGGTCGTGCAGGACGGTGTGGAACCACTGCTGCTCGACGTAGGCGAGGTGCTTGACCAGGCCCCCGAGGGTCATGGACGACTTCGCGGTCGTCCGCGCCAGCTGCTCCGCGGTCAGCCCGCCGGCCTTCCAGACGAGGGTGGCCCGCTGGAACTCCAGGAAGCCGTTCAAGGTGGCGAACTCGTCGCCCTCCATCGGCGGTTCGGGACGGCCCTGCTCGTCGAAGTCGCTCATGCTCCCGGACGCTAGTCGAGCGGCCGCAGCACCCGGTCCAGCCACTCGCCGACGGACCGGCCGACGTCCGCGACGGACGCCTTGAGCGAGTGGTCGCCCTTGAGCAGCACCACCTCGCGGTGGTGGCCCCCGGCCGGCTGGCCGAACGGGTCGTTCTCTCCCTGCACGACCAGCGTCGCGACCTCGACGCCGTCGAGCTCGGCCAGCCGGGACTTCTCCGGCTTGCCCGGCGGGTGCACGGGGAACGCGAGGCACAGCACGGCCACGGCCTGGCCCTCGACCGAGGTGCGGCAGGCCACGCGGGCCCCGGACGACCGGCCCCCGAACACCAGGGGCAGGCCGTCGAACCAGCGTTCGCCCAGGTCGTAGACCACCGACAGCCAGGCGGCGTCGAGCTGGTTCGCGGGCGCCGGGGCACGGCGGCCCGCGACGCGGTAGGGCTGTTCGACCAGGGCCACGTGCACGCCGACGGAGTTCGCGGCGCGGCACGCGGCCACCAGGTCGGGGGCCTCGACGCCGCCGCCGGCGCCGTGGCCCAGCAGCAGCGCGGCACGCGGTTCGTGGGCACAGTGCAGCGAGGCCCTCGCAGGGCCGTGCGGCGTGTCCACCAACAGCGTCGTCACGACAGCAGCTCTGCGCGTTGGATCAGGGAGGCGTTGTTGTTCTTCACGCTGTTCACCTCCGTCGACACCGGGCGCAGCTCGAGCGCCTCGACGATCGACAGGTCCGGCGTCAGCAGTGCGGACGGGTCGAGCGATGCCGGGTCGAGCCACGCCGACCAGCGGTCCCGGGGCAGCAGCAGCGGCATGCGGTTGTGCACCTCGGTCAACGCGCCGACCGACTCCGTGGTGAGCACGGCGCACGTGACGGTCGGAACGTCGTCCTTCCACCACACGGACCACAAGCCCGCCATCGCGAGCGACGTGTCCTCCCCGAGCGTCATGAAGTACGGCTGCTTGCGGCCCTCGCCGGGCTGCCACTCGTACCAGCCGGCGGCGGGGATGATGCAGCGCCGCTTGGTCGCCGACTGCTTGTAGGCGGGCTTGGTCAGCACGGTCTCCGCGCGGGCGTTGATCATCTTCGCCGCGCCGGAGAGGTCCTTGGCCCAGTGCGGGACGAGACCCCAGCGCATGACGCGGACGCTGCGCTCCAGCTCCTCGTCCTCGGGCTTGCGCTCGACCACCGCCATGACGTGCTTGGTGGGGGCGACGTTGTAGTCCGCTCCCGGTGCCTCGCCGCCGGTCCCGTCCACCGCGTCGAACTCGGCCGCCAGCAGCGCCGGGTCCTTGGTGGAGGCGTACCTACCGCACAAAACAGATCACCTCCGGAGTCGCCATGATCCCACGCCGGGAACACCTGTGCGAGCTGCCCCGATGGTGATGCGGGATCATTCGGGGCATGACTCAGCACTGGTCAGCCCCCAGCGCGTCCGGCCCAGTCCACTCGACGGTGCCGGTGCCCGGCTCGAAGTCGATCACCAACCGCGTCCTGGTGCTCGCGGCGCTGGCCGACGGGCCGTCCACCGTGCACGCGCCGCTGCGCAGCCGTGACACGGTGCTGATGGCCGCGGCGCTGTCGTCGCTGGGCGTCGGGTTCACCGACCGCGAGGACGGCGGCTGGGACGTGCTGCCCGGTCTGCTGCGCGGACCGGCCGACGTCGACTGCGGCCTCGCGGGCACGGTCATGCGCTTCCTGCCGCCCGCCGCGGCGCTCGCCGAGGGCGAGATCCGGTTCGACGGCGACCCGCACGCCCGCCTGCGCCCGATGAGCACCGTGCTGGGTGCGCTGCGGTCGCTGGGCGTGGAGGTCGACGGCGACGCGCTGCCGTTCACGCTGCACGGCACGGGTTCGGTGCCCGGTGGCGAGGTGACGATCGACGCGTCGGGCTCGTCGCAGTTCGTGTCCGGCCTGCTGCTGTCGGCCGCCCGCTTCGACAAGGGCGTGACGATCCGGCACGACGGCAGGCCCGTGCCGTCGCTGCCGCACATCGAGATGACGGTCCAGACGCTGCGCTCGGTCGGCGTCGAGGTCGACACCGACGGGACCAGCACCTGGCGCGTCGAGCCCGGTGTGGTCAAGGCCCGCACGTGGCACGTGGAGCCGGACCTGTCGAACGCGACGGTGTTCCTGGCCGCGGCCGCGGTGACCGGCGGCGAGGTGACGATCCCGCACTGGCCGGCGACGACGACCCAGCCCGGTGACGCCGTGCGCGGCATCCTGGAGCGGATGGGCTGCGAGGTCGAGGTGTCCGAGCGCGGGCTGACCGTGCGCGGTCCGGCGAAGCTGTCCGGTGTGGACATCGACCTGCACGACGAGAGCGAGCTGACGCCGACCGTCGCCGCGCTGGCCGCACTCGCCGAGGGGCGCACGGTCATCCGCGGGGTCGCGCACATCCGCGGCCACGAGACCGACCGGATCGCGGCTCTCGTCAACGAGATCAACGCGCTGGGCGGCAAGGCCTCCGAGACCGAGGACGGCCTGGTGATCGAACCGGTGCCGCTGCACGGCGGGGTCTGGCAGGCGTACGCCGACCACCGGATGGCGACCGCGGGAGCGATCATCGGCCTGGTGGTGCCGGGCGTGGAGGTGGACGACATCGGTTCGACGACCAAGACGATCCCCGACTTCCCCGGCATGTGGGACGCCATGCTCACCGGGGGCGCGTAGAAGTGGGCAAGCGGGACTGGCGCAAGCTCGACGAGTCCGACGTGCGCGTGCGCCCCGGCAAGGGGACGCGGCCGCGCAGCAAGAGGCGGCCGGAACACGCGGACGCCGAGACCGCGATGGTGATCGGTGTCGACCGCGGGCGCTGGACGTGCGCGATGGAGTCCGGCGTCGTCATCACGGCGATGCGTGCGCGCGAACTGGGCCGCACGCCCGTGGTGGTGGGCGACCAGGTCGGCATCGTCGGCGACACGTCCGGCCAGCCGGACACGCTGGCCAGGATCGTGCGCGTCGAGGAGCGCACGTCGGTGCTGCGCCGGACCGCGGACGACACGGACCCGTTCGAACGCGTCGTCGTCGCGAACGCCTCCCAGCTCGTCATGGTCGTCGCGCTGGCCGATCCCCCGCCGCGCACGGGTTTCATCGACCGGTGCCTGGTCGCCGCGTACGCCGGTGGCCTGGAGCCGGTGCTGTGCCTGACGAAGTCGGACCTCGCCTCCGCGGACTCGCTGCTCGCGCTCTACACCGAGCTCGACGTGCCGGTGATCGTGACGCGGTTCGACGAGGAGCCGGCGGAGCTGCGGGAACGGCTGGCGGACACCGTCTCGTGCCTCATCGGCCACTCCGGCGTCGGCAAGTCCACGCTGGTCAACAGGCTGGTGCCGGACGCGAACCGCGCGGTGGGCGTGGTGTCGGGCGTCGGCAAGGGTCGGCACACCTCGACCCAGGCCGTGGCGCTGCGGTTGCCGGAGGGCGGCTGGGTGGTGGACACGCCGGGCATCCGCTCGTTCGGCCTCGCGCACATCACGCCGGACGACATCGTGAAGGCGTTCCCGGACTTCGCGGAAGCCGCGGAGGAGTGCCCGCCCGGCTGCGGTCACCTCGGCGCGCCGGAGGACCCCGGCTGCATGCTGGACGAGCTGGTGCCGGACGCGCCGGGCCGGCTCACGTCGCTGCGCCGCCTGCTGGCGTCGCGCGCGGGCCTCGACGATTACGCTGACTGATCATGAGCTTGCGCTGGTTGCCACCCCTGCTCGTCGTCCTCGCCGCCTGCTCGGCGCCGGACTCCGGGAAGTCGTTCGTCGCGACCGACCCCTGCTCGGTGTTGAAGGACGGCGACGCGGGTGCGCTCAAGGGCACCCCGGCCAGGTCGGGTCAGGCGTGCGACTTCGAGTTCGACGGGCTGACCGCGAAGCTGACGTTGCGGGAGGCGGCCTTCGCGGACGAGTCGAAGGAGCTGCTGGCCGACGGCGGCAGCGGCGGCGTGATCGCCGGCGGCGTGGGTGACAGCAACAACCGCCCGGTGACGACCAGGTGCAAGGACTCCGCCGGTGAGGTGACGTGCGACGCCGTCCTGGAGGTGCGGGAACGGCAGCTCGTGAACCTTCAGGTGGTGCAGCGCAGCAACGACCGCAACATGGTCGGGCAGGTCGTCCAGGGCCTCGCCGCGAAGGCGTACGAACGGCTTGTCACAACCTGAGCCGCTGTCCCGTCCTCTGGTCATGAAGGTATTCGTGATCGGTGCGACCGGTGTCATCGGACGGGAGGCGGTGCCGCGGCTGCGGGCCGCCGGGCACGAGGTCGGGGTGCTGGACCGGCACACGACGTCGATGTTCGACGCGACGCAGCTCGCCGCCGCGTTCACGGGGTACGACGCCGTCGTCAACCTCGCCACCCGCATCCCGCTCAGCGCCAAGGCCGTGCTGGCCAGCGCGTGGGCGGAGAACAACCGCATCCGCACCGAGGGCAGCGCCGCGGTCGCCGAGGCGGCGCGGGTGGCCGGGGTGGGGCGGGTCGTGCAGGAGGGCATCTCGTTCGTCTACGCGGACGGCGGCGACCGGGAGCTCGACGAGGACGCGCCGCTGAAGCCCGTCGGGCACATCGCCAGTTCGGTGCGGGCGCAGGAGAACGTCCTCGCGCACCCCGGCGGCGTGTTCCTGCGCATCGGCATGCTCGTCGGCGGCGAGGCCCAGTCGCCGCCGGTGCTCGTGGGCGACGGCTGGATGTCGGTGGTGCACCCCGGTGACGCGGCGGCCGCGGCCGTGGCGGTGCTGGACGCGCCTCCCGGCATCTACAACGTCGGGTCGCCGGTGCTGAAGCGGGACATGGGCATCACGCGGCTGCCGCGGTTCGTCGGCGGGCTCGCAGCGTCGTTCGAGGTGTTCTCGCGGTCGCAGCGGGTGGTGAGCAGGAAGCTGACCGAGGCGACGGGGTGGGAACCGCGCCGCTAGTCCATGTGCGGGTAGCGGTGGTTCGTGGGCGGTACGAGGGTTTCCTTGATGGCGCGCGGGCTCGTCCACCTCTGGAGGTTGTAGATCGAGCCCGCCTTGTCGTTGGTGCCGGACCCGCGCGACCCGCCGAAGGGCTGCTGCCCGACCACCGCGCCGGTCGGCTTGTCGTTGACGTAGAAGTTGCCGGCGGCGAACCGCAGGGCCTTCTGCGCCTGCTGCACGGCGACCCGGTCGCGCGCGAACACGGCGCCGGTCAACGCGTACGGCGTGGACGAGTCGATGGTCTCCATGATCGCCGGGAACTCGGCGTCCTCGTAGACGTGCACGGCGAGGATCGGTCCGAAGTACTCCGTCGTGAAGATGTCGTGGTGCGGGTCGCTGCCGAGCAGCACGGTCGGGTCGACGAAGTAGCCCACCGAGTCGTCGCACGAGCCACCGGCCAGCACCTCGACCGATGTGGACGCCGACGCCATCAGCAGCGCCTCCTCGTGCTTCGCGAACGCGCGCCGGTCGATCACGGCACCGCCGAACGCCGACAGGTCCGTGACATCGCCGTACGACAAGGACTTCGTGACGTCGAGCAGCCGTTCCCGCACCTCGCCGTCCCACAGCGACCGCGGCACGTACGCGCGTGACGCCGCACTGCACTTCTGGCCCTGGTACTCGAAAGCGCCGCGGACGAGCCCCGTGACGAGCGCCTGCGGATCGGCGGAGGCGTGGGCCAGCACGAAGTCCTTGCCGCCGGTCTCGCCGACGACGCGCGGGTAGGAGCGGTAGTTGTCGAGGTTGCCGGCCATGGTCCGCCAGAGCGCCTTGAACGTGCGCGTCGACCCGGTGAAGTGCAGTCCGGCGAAGAACCTGTCCCGCAACGCCACCTCGCTCACCGCCTGCCCGTCACCGGTGACGAGGTTGACCACGCCCGGCGGCAGCCCGGCCTCCTCCAGCAACCGCATCGTGTAGTGCGCGGCCAGCTGCTGCGTCGGCGACGGCTTCCACACCACGGTGTTGCCCATCAACGCCGGCGCCAGCGGCAGGTTCCCGGCGATGGCCGTGAAGTTGAACGGCGTGATCGCCACGACGAACCCGTCGAGCGGCCGGTGGTCCATCCGGTTCCACACGCCGGGGCTGCTCTCCGGCTGCTCCTCCAGGATCCGCCGCCCGAAGTGGACGTTGAACCGCAGGAAGTCGATCAGCTCACACGCCGAGTCGATCTCGGCCTGCTGCACGGACTTCGACTGGCCGAGGATCGTGGCGGCGTTGAGCGTGTCGCGCCACGGCCCCGCCAACAGGTCGGCGGCCCGCAGCAGAACAGCCGCCCGCTCGTCGAACGGCAGCTCCTGCCAGCCGGGCGCCGCGTGCTGAGCGGCCCGCATGGCGTCCGCGACGTCGGAGTTGGCCGCCTGGGCCGTGCGCCCGAGAACGTGCCGGTGGTCGTGCGGCTGGACGACGTCGATGCGCTCACCCTTGGCCATCCGCTGCTGACCGCCGATGGTCATGGTCAGCTCGTGCTCCCGGCCCTCCAGCTCCGCGATCCGTGCCAGGAGGCTGGTCCGTTCGGGGCTGTCGGGACCGTAGGCGCGCACGGGCTCGTTGACCGGTTCGGGTGCAGACGTGACGGCGTCCATTCCCCCATCGTGGCACGCGGTAGTAGGGTCCGTCGGGTGGCGCGGGTGACTGGCATCGGCGGGGTTTTCCTGCGTTCTCGAGATCCTGCGCGCCTGGCGGCCTGGTACCGCGACAACCTCGGCGTGCCCATGTCCGAGAAGGGCGCCGTCACCTTCCACTGGCTCGACACGGCCACGTCGGACCATCCCGGGACGACGACGATGGCGTTGTTCGCCCAGGACACCGAGTACATCGGGGAGCCTCATCAGCGGACCATGCTCAACCTCCGGGTCGACGACCTGGTCTCGTTGATGGCCAAGTTGAAGGCTCGGGGGGTTGAGGTTCTTCCCGAGACCGAGGACTCGGAGTTCGGGATGTTCGGGTGGTGCGTGGATCCGGAGGGGAACCGGATCGAGCTTTGGGAGCCTGCCGAGGGGATGTGACTCCGTCGTCGGCGGGGTTCCAGCGTGGTCCTGTTGGCCGTGCGGGTGCCTGTTCCAGCGTGGTCGTGCACCTCGGACGAAAGACCTGGGTGGCATCGCCGCTTCGCGACGATCCGCGATTGGGGCTTGACTTCGGGGCCCTTGCGAGGTGCTGTGGTCGGCCGGAAAACGGCCGGACGCTTCGCGACCGGCCGAGCCCACTAGGGGTAGCACCTCGCACCCAAAGTCAAGCCCCAATCGCTAAAACACGGGTGGGATCACCGGCTCTAATCGGCGTCAGGGGTGACGGCTCGCCTTCGGCATCGCTTGGAAGTGCGAGGGCTGGTTCGGCTCGCCTTCGGCATCGCTTGACTGGTGCGCCCGGCCCTTTTGCGGCGGAGTGTCAGACCCGCTGAGTACCTTGGGTCGCGGGGGAGCCTGAACGCGAGGGGACCCCTGCGTCAGCCTGCTCCCCGCCGCCCGCACCTGCCCTCGCGTCTCGGGCGCGTCCTGCCCTACATGAGCTCCAGCACGAACGGCAGCTCCTGCGGCGCGTACCAGGCCAGCTCGTGGTCCTCCGCGCTGCCCAGTGCGAACTCCGCGTCCGGGTCGCCCAGGTCCGCCGCGTCCACCACGTCTGCCGCGGCCCGCACGTCGTCCTCCGCCTCGGCGGTGTCCAGGTGCACCGACGCGACCGCCTTCAGGGTCACCGGGCCCCTCACCTTCACCACCGAGAAGTCGAGGTCTGGGCGCAGGGTCACGTCGTCGACGTCCACGGCCAGCACGGCTCGGCGGGGTTCGGACTTCTCGTCGCCTGCCAGCAGGCGCAGGGACGCTCGGGCCGCGTCCAGCATGGCGGCGTACTCGAGTTCTTCGGTGTCACCTGCCGCGTAGGACTCGCGCAGGGCCGGTGTCAGGGCGAAGGCCGTGCCGCCGATCGGGGTCAGTTCGCCGTCGTCGACGAAAGTCCGCAGCATCTGCACCGTGGCCGGGATGTACACCCTCATGCGCTCGCCGTCCCCATCAGTTCCTCCACCGACTCCTCGACCATGGTCGCGAGAACGTCCACATCGGACATGGCGTCGCGGTCGCCGTTCAGCCCGAAGTACACACCGCCGTCGTACGACGTCACCCCGATGGCCAGCGCCTGGTTCTTGGCCAGCGGGACGACCGGGAAGATCTCGGTCATTCTCGCGCCCGCCGCGTACAGCGGCACCTGCGGGCCGGGAACGTTCGTGACGATCACGTTGAACAGTCTTCGCGAGAACGACGACGCGGCTCGTGCGCCCAGGGCGTGCAGGGTCGGGGGCGCGAAGCCGCCGACCTTCACCAGCGCGTCGGCGGCGACGGACTGGCCGGACTCCTTGTGGGCCCGCATCGCGTGCGAGACGTGGTGCAGGCGCACGAACGGGTTCGGTTCGCCGACCGGCAGGTCCACGAGGTAGGCGCTCACGTTGTTGCCCGAGTCCGGGTCCGTCTCGCGTACCGAGAGAGGTGCCATCGCACGGATCGTGGTGCTGCCCGTGACGTTCTCGCCGCGGCTGAGCAGCCAGTTGCGGAGCGCGCCCGAGAGCGCGGCGAGCACCACGTCGTTGACCGTGCCGCCGTGCGCCTTGCGGATCGCGCGCAGGTCGTCGAGCTGAGCGCGCGCTACGGCGAAGCGGCGTTGCGGTGAGCTGATGCGGACGTTCAGCGGGGTGCCGGGCGCCGGGGTCGCGGCGGTCCGCACGGCGGAGGCGAGGATGCCGAACGCGTTGAAGACCTTCTCGACCGTGTTGACCGTGTCGAGGGCCGCGCTGCGGACGTTCTCGACGAGCTCGCCGGGGCGTTGCACGATGTCGGTCACCGCGTCGGCCACGAGCTGCAACGAGCTGGGCTCCGGCTGCGGCATCCAGAGGTTCTCGACGTTCGTGCGCGGCGACGGCGACACGTCCAGCATGACCTGGCCGATCTCCAGCGACGCGATGCCGTCGACCATGGCCTGGTGGGTCTTGGTGATGACCGCGGCCTGGTTCTTCGCGAGGCCCTCGACCAGGTAGATCTCCCACAGCGGGCGGGAGTGGTCGAGCGGGCGCGACATCAGGCGCGCGACGAGGTCGTGCAGCTGCGTCTCGTTGCCCGGCTTGGGCAGCGCCGACCTGCGCACGTGGTAGGTGACGTCGAAGTCCGGGTCGTCGACCCACACCGGGCGCGCGATGCGTCCGGGGACCTGCACGACCTTCTGCCGGTAGCGCGGCACGAGGCTCAGGCGCTGCTCGATGAGGTCGACGAGCTTGTCGTAGTCGAAGCCCGCCTTCGGCCGTCGGAAGACGGCCACGCCGCCGACGTGCATCGGCGTCGTGGAGCCCTCCAGGTAGAGGAACGACGCGTCCAGCGCTGACAGGCGGTCCGGCATGCCACCCAGACTAGTGGCGCCGGCGGTCCATCAACTTCTCGAGCGCGGCGCGTTCCAGCGGATCGCGGTCGTGGCGCTCCAGCCGGATGCGCGCGGCCTCCGGGATCGCCTCGACCACCTTCGGGTCGGCATCGGCCATGAACGACCGCAGGAACCGCCACCGGGTGAGCTTCTTGACCGGCGCGAGTCGGGCCACGGCGAGCGACACCCAGCTCAGCGCGACGTCGAGCCGGCGGTCGCCCTTGGTCGCGCACGCCCAGTCGAGCACCACGGGACCTTCCGGGCCGAGCACGACGTTGCCGGGGTGCAGGTCGAGGTGCAGGAGGTCGCCCTCGCCGCTGAGGAAGTCCGGCGCCGCGATGACGTCGAGGCGGTGGTGCAGGTCGGCCAGCTCACGGCCGAGGCTGCCCGCGAGCCACGGCTTGCGGCCGATCTCCTCGGACATCCGCGGGCCGGGCACGTACTGCATGACGAGCTCGTCGGCGGTGGCCTCGTGCACGCGCGGCACAGGGATGCCGTGACCGCTCAGGTACACCATCATCTCGGCCTCGCGCCGCAGGTCGCGGCCGGTGCGCGTGCGTTTGACGAGCAGCCCGTCGGACCGGATGTACACGTCCGAGTCCTGGCCGCTCGCGAGATGTTGACGTTGCGCGACGCTGCGCATACCTGCCGTCATGTGACGATCATCATCAATATGATCCGAAGCACAAGGGCCGAACGGCTCTAGTCAGGCTCTTCACCCGTTCGAGCCAGTCGTGGTGCCTTCTGGCACTCTCTTCCGGTGGAGATCTCGCCCAAGGACCGCTTCGTCACCGTCTACGGCCGCAAGCCAGTGCTGGAGGCGCTGGACGACCCGGCGCTGTCGGTCGACAAGGTGGTGCTCGCCGACACCGCGCGCGGCCCGGCGGCGCGCGAGATCCTCGACGCCGCCCGGTCCCGGGGAGTCCAGGTGCAGCGGGCCACCGCCCAGCGCGTGAAGGTGCTCGCGGGCAACGGCAAGCAGGACCAGGGCGTGCTCGCCGACGTCGTGGCGCCGCGGATGAAGCCGCTGGCGCTGGCGCTGGAAGAGGAGTCGATGCGGTCGGTGCTGGTGCTCGACGGCATCACCACGCCCGCGAACGTCGGCATGATCCTGCGCACCGCTACCGCCGCGGGCATCGACGGCATCGTGGTGCCGCGCCGTGGTGTGGCGTCGATCGACCCGCTCGTGGTCAAGGCCTCCGCCGGAGTGGCTTTCCGAGCGCCTGTTCTGCGCTGCGGCACCTCGGCGGAGGCCTCGGCTTTGTTGCGCGCTTCGGGATATCCCCTCTTCGCGCTCGATTCCCACGCTTCCGACACCATTTATTCCGCCTCGTTCGGCGGACGCGCCGCTTTTGTGCTCGGCAGCGAGACCTCCGGAATCACCGACGACGTGCGTCCTCACATCACGTCGTGGTTGTCGATTCCGATGGCGGCGGGCGTGGAGTCGCTCAACGTGGCGTCAGCGGCGGCCGTGCTCTGCTTCGAGCTCGTGCGGCGCGCTCAGAGCCAGTCGACGTGATAGCCGACGACGCGCGGGTAGCCCAGCAACGACGTGCACTCCGCCAGTGACGACGCGCCCCTGACCCGGCCGATGTTGCCGTACTGCTCCCAGATCCCCAGCCCGTTCGAGCAGTGCGCGATGGCGCGGAACGGACCCGGCCTGCCCTCGTCGCAGAAGACCTCCACGCTGCGTCCGTCGCGCAGGTAGTCCTCGTAGCACCCGCGCTCCTGCTGCGCCTGCGCGGGTGATGCAATTGCCGTGGCTGCAATGGCGGCTGCAACACAAGCGACAATTCTTCGCATTTTCGCCCCTCTGCATTCGACTGGCGTACGAATTGAACGTAGTCGGCGGCCGAATAGCGGGCAATTACGCTGCGGGGTGAAGTCTCAATCGCGGAGCGCGATCGCTAGCAGGATCTCCAGCTCCTCGAGGGTGGACCGCGTCGACCGATGGTGGACGCCGACCATGCCCGCCGCGACGGCACCGCGGATGTTGACGGCGAGGTCGTCGACGAAGACGCACTCCGCCGGCTCCAGGTTCAGCCTGGTGGCCGTGAGCAGGTAGATGTCGACGTCCGGCTTCGCGAGGCCGACCTCGCCGGACAGGATCGCGACGTCGAAGAGGCCCTCGAACGCGGCGGGCGGGTGCCACCAGCCGTCCGCGTTGGACAGCAGGGCGGTCTTCAGACCGTGGCGCTTCGCCTTGCGCAGCGCGGTGAGGAGCGGCGGTTCGGGCGGGTTGTCCTCACCGGGGTCGGTCAGGACGCCGCCGTAGTCGAGCACCAGAGCCTTGAGCACCTGGTGGACGGTACCCACTTTCGGGTGTCGTGTGTCCTGATCGCGGCTCCGGCGCGCCTGGTTCGGCATGCCGCCAGTCGTTCGCCGCCTCGCCGCCTACGAGCCCCCGGTCGGGGACTCCGCGTCGGTCGCGCTCATCCCCCGGCCCCGTCCCCGGCCCGTCTGGGTGCCGGAGCCGGAGCCGCCGTCGCCCGCGCTGGACGCCGCCCGGCTGGTCGGCGTGGTGCTGGAGGTGCTGGACGGACGGCGGACCGCCCGGCTGTTGCGGGAGGTCGCGGTGCCCGCCCTGGCCGCGCGACTGGGGCTGGAGGTGCGGCCGCGGAGCACGCGGATGGTGCGGCTGCCGCGGGTCTGCCACCCGTCCCGGACGGTGGCGGAGAGCGCCGTGACGGTGCGGCGGGAGGGACGGGTGCTGGCCGTGGCCGCCCGCGCCGAGCACCGGGGTGGGCGGTGGTGGTTCACCGAGTTCGCGGTGCTGGAGTGAGGCCCTGGAACGCCGCGTGGGCCGCGTCCCGGAGGAACGCGGCCCACGCGGAGCACTGCCGGTCAGATCACCGGGTGCGGCGCTGGTTCTTCGCCGCCTGACGGGCCGCCTCGCGACGCTCCTTGCGGGTGCCGCCCTGCTGACCGCCGCCACCGCCGTTGGACTCGGCGTGCTGCTCCACGCCGCCGTCCTCGGCCGGGCCGCTGTAGCTCAGGTTCTGCTGACCGGGGCCGCCCAAGCCCTTGCCGCGCAGGGCGGGCGGGATGGCGCTGCCGCTCGACAGCTGCGCCATGGCCGGACCAGACGGGGCTTGAGCCTGCTGCTGCGCCTGCTGCTGGGCGGCGGCCGCCGCGCGGGCACGGGCACGCGCACCGCTCTGCGACCCCGAGCTCACCTGCGGCAGGGCCTGCGGAGCCGCGGCCAGGGTCACGGGGACCTCGGGCTCCGCGGGTTCCGGCTCGGCCGCCTCGACCTGGAGGTTGAACAGGAAGCCGACGATCTCCTCCTTCAACGCGTCGAGCATCGCGTTGAACATGTCGAAGCCCTCGCGCTGGTACTCGATGAGGGGGTCGCGCTGCGCCATGGCGCGCAGGCCGATGCCCTCCTTCAAGTAGTCCATCTCGTACAGGTGCTCGCGCCACTTGCGGTCCAGGACGGACAGCAGCACGCGGCGCTCCAGCTCGCGGGTGGCGCCCTCGCCGACGCGGCCGTCGATGTCGGCCTCGCGGTCGCGGTAGGCCTTCAGCGCGTCCTCGACGAGGAGCTCGCGCAGGTACTCGCGCGTGACGTCCTCATCGGACTCGAGGATCTCCTTCGGGTCCAGCGACACCGGGTAGAGGGTCCTGAGCGCGGTCCAGAGCTTCTCGAAGTCCCAGTCCTCGGCGTACCCGTCGGCCGTGGCGCCGTTGACGTACTCCTCCACGACGCTGACGATCATGTGCTCGACCTGGTCCTTCAGGTCTTCGCCCTCGAGGACGCGGCGGCGCTCGGCGTAGATCACCGTGCGCTGGCGGTTCATGACCTCGTCGTACTTGAGGACGTTCTTGCGGATCTCGAAGTTCTGCTGCTCGACCTGCGTCTGCGCGCTGCGGATGGCGCGGGTGACCATCTTGTGCTCGATCGGCACGTCGTCCGGCACGTTCAGGCGCGTCATGACCATCTCGACCATGGACGCGTTGAAACGGCGCATCAGCTCGTCCTGCAGCGACAGGTAGAAGCGCGACTCACCGGGGTCGCCCTGACGGCCGGTGCGGCCGCGGAGCTGGTTGTCGATGCGGCGCGACTCGTGGCGCTCGGTGCCGAGGACGTAGAGACCGCCGGCCTCGCGGACCTCGTCGGCCTCCGCCTTGCCCTGGGTCGTCAGCTCCTCGACGACCTTCGCCCACTCGGCCTCGTACTCCTCCGGCGTCTCCACCGGGTCGAGGCCGCGCTCGCGCAGCTCGTGGTCGGCGATGATGTCCGGGTTGCCGCCCAGCACGATGTCGGTACCGCGACCGGCCATGTTCGTCGCGACCGTGACGGCGCCCTTGCGGCCCGCCTTCGCGATGATCAGCGCCTCGCGGTCGTGGTGCTTCGCGTTCAGGACCTCGTGCGGGATGCCCCTGCGCACCAGCAGCTTCGACAGGTACTCGGAGCGCTCGACGCTCGTGGTGCCGATCAGGACCGGCTGGCCCTTCTCGTGCTTCTCCGCGATGTCGTCGGCGACCGCGTCGAACTTCGCCTCCTCGCTCTTGTAGACGAGGTCGGGCATGTCCTTGCGCTGCGGCGGGCGGTTCGTCGGGATCGGGACGACGCCCAGCTTGTAGGTCTGGTGGAACTCGGCCGCCTCGGTCTCGGCGGTACCGGTCATGCCGCCGAGCTTCTCGTAGAGGCGGAAGTAGTTCTGCAGCGTGATCGTGGCGAGGGTCTGGTTCTCCGCCTTGATCTCGACGCCTTCCTTGGCCTCGATCGCCTGGTGCATGCCCTCGTTGTAGCGGCGACCGGCGAGCACGCGGCCCGTGAACTCATCGACGATCATGACTTCACCGTTGCGGACGATGTAGTCCTTGTCGCGGTTGTAGAGCTCCTTCGCCTTGAGGGCGTTGTTCAGGTAGCCCACCAGCGGCGTGTTCGCGGCCTCGTAGAGGTTGTCGATGCCGAGCTGGTCCTCGATGAACTCCACACCGAGCTCGGTGACGGCGATCGTGCGCTTCTTCTCGTCGTACTGGTAGTGGTACGACTTCGACTTCTCCTCGACGACCTCCAGGCGCTCCTTCTGCGAGAGCGTCGTGACGTCGATGCCGCGCATCCGCGGGGCCAGCCGCGCGAACTCCGTGTACCAGCGCGCCGACTGCTCGGCGGGGCCGGAGATGATCAGCGGCGTGCGGGCCTCGTCGATGAGGATCGAGTCGACCTCGTCGACGATCGCGAAGAAGTGGCCGCGCTGCACGCACTCGTCCAGGCTCCACGCCATGTTGTCGCGCAGGTAGTCGAAGCCGAACTCGTTGTTCGTGCCGTAGGTGACGTCCGAGTTGTAGGACACGCGCCGCTGCTCGGGCGTCATCTCGGAGAGGATCGCGCCGACGGTCAGGCCCAGGAAGCGGTGCACGCGGCCCATCCAGTCCGCGTCGCGCTTGGCCAGGTAGTCGTTCGTGGTGATGACGTGGACGCCCTTGCCGGCGATGGCGTTGAGGTAGACGGGCATGACCGAGGTCAGCGTCTTGCCCTCACCGGTGCGCATCTCGGAGATCTGGCCGAGGTGCAGCGCGGCACCACCCATGAGCTGCACGTCGTAGGGGCGCTGACCCAGGGTGCGCTTCGCGGCCTCGCGGGCGACGGCGAAGGCCTCCGGCAGCAGCTCGTCGAGCGACTCGCCGTCGGCGTAGCGCCTCTTGAACTCGTCGGTCTTCGCGCGCAACTCGGCGTCGGAGAGGTCGACAACGTCATCTTCGAGGCTGTTGATGGCGTTGGCGATGTTGCGGAGGCGCTTGAGCATCTTGCCCTCGCCGGAGCGGAGCAGTCGGGACAGCACCATCTGGATAGACCTCATCACCTGTATCGCGGCGCGCCCTCGTCGGACGCCTTTCCCCTGCCCATCGTAGGCAAGTCGCCAAGATGTGTGCACGGACACAGGCGGATTGGGACAACCGACCTGGTATGCGCAGGTCAGGTCCCGTTTGCACGCACTTGCACCGCTCGCCTGTGGCCTTGCCCCCAGCTCGGCTACTGGAGTGGAGAACGCTGGAGGACCACGGGAAGGTTCCTGACCGGGCCAAGTTCACCTTGACGGTGAAGATCCGGGTGCGGAAATGGGTCCGGGCGGCGGTAGACGCGCGCCGCCGCCCCGCACACGAGGGGTGCGGGGCGGCGGCGGTCGGAGGAATCGGGTCAGCGGGTCAGGCGAGCCTGATCACGCCGTAGTCGAACCCCTTCCGGCGGTAGACGACACTGGGGCGTCCGCACTCGGTGTCGGCGAACAGGTAGAAGTCGTGTCCGACCAGTTCCATCTCGTAGAGGGCCTGGTCGACGGTCATCGGTTTGGCGGCGTGCTCCTTCTCGCGTACGACGCGTCCGGGCAACTTGTCTTCGAGGCCGTCGTCCCAACGCTGCGCGGGCACTTCCGCCATGCCCTCGTAGTCGGCCTCGGGTGCGTCGAGCACCGCGGTCTTGGCGCGGTGCGACGTCATGCTCTCGCCGGCGGACGGTTCGACCAGTCCGCTCGTCGCTTCGGCCACCGAGATCGGGGCGCGGGCCCCGTGGTGGACTCGCCTGCGGTCGTGAGACCGGCGTAGGCGGTTCTCGAGCTTCGCGACCGCCGCGTCGAGCGCGGCGTAGAAGTCACCCGCGCAGGCTTCGGAACGGACCACGGGTCCACGTCCCTTGCCGGTGATTTCGACCCGTTGGCAGTTCTTCGACTGCCGGCGGTTCGGCTCGTGGAAAAGCTCCACGTCGAAGCGGATGACCTTGCGGTCGTAGCGCTCAAGCCGGGCCAGCTTTTCGGCGACGTGCACCCTGTAGTGATCGGGCACCTCGACGTTGCGGCCCTTAACGACGATGTCCATACACGACCTCCCTCGCTTTGCTGCGAGCTTTGGCTGGACTGATTCAGAAACGCCGTGTCGATCTTGGATCGCGGATTGTGTCGCAGAGGGTCGTCCTCGGCGGCTCTCACGGCGCCAGGGTCATGGGCTGTTCGCCTCCTCCCCGAGAGCCGGGAACGCTGATAGCGGTGCACGTTAGCTTGGGATTCACCGTCGCGTAAGCCCCCTTGCCGGGGGAACAGCGAGATTTTTCGGTGACTACGGAGCGCGACGACAGTGCGTTGCCAAGCGTTTCCCGAGCGTGCGCCGAACCAAACCCCCGGACCCCTGACTCACCCTTACGGCGCACACGCGGGCCGACACTCGACGGCAGCCCTGCTGCGTCAAACGGGTCCCGGCGCGGCCTCATACCCAGCCAACGGGCGACCGGCGCGTCATGTTCCCGAAACCTGGAAGAGATCGATTCCGAACCACCGAGTGGGACTCCGCGACGCTTCTTTCAACAGAACTGATCGGTGCCGAAGCCCGATCACGAGCCAGTCACGACCGGCTGAACGGCGGATTTCGCCCATTCGCGGACAAGGCCGTTGATCACCCGCCGTACTCGGACCGTCGTTATTTCCATGAATAACCGCTGGTCAGCCAGACATGTGAATAAGCGTTAACTTCTACGGTGCGCAACGGGCGTCCGGAGAGGTCGTCCGGGAGGCGGTGGACGGGATCGGACGGGACCTGGTCGCGAGCACCGACGTGCGGACGGCCCGGATCCGAAACACCGGTTCACCGGTTCGCTGGGACGAACGGGTCGAAACGAGCCGGCCGATCTTGGAAAGTCGTCACGCAACTGGTGGCGAACCGGTCCGCCGCGCGCCGCGAGTCCCCGGTGGAGATCGACAACGCAACGAGAACTTCACTCGTGTGGGCGGTGCCGAAAGACCCCGGCGCGGAACGCACCCCGATTTTCTGTCAGACCCCACCGCCATCCTGGACCCATGACAGCACTCGGCTTGATCCTGCCGTCCACATGCGCCGGTTGCGGCCTGCGCGGCACCGCCTGCTGCGCCACGTGTCTCGCGGACTTCGGCCCGCCCACACCGGTCCAGGTGCCCGGTGTCGGCCCGCCAGTATGGACGCTGGCCGCCTACCACGGCGCCGCGAGGGAACTCGTGCTCGGCTTCAAGGAACGAGGCGCACGCGAGCTCTCAGCGTGGTTCGGCGCACTGGTGGCGTGCGCCCTGATCGCGGTGGGCCCCGGCCCGTGGACCCTCGTGCCGGCCCCGTCCCGCCGCAGCGCCGCCCGCGGCAGGGGCGGCGACCACATGCTGCGCGTCGCCAAGGCGGTCTGGACCGCCCCGGTGGCGCCCGTGCTGCGGCTGGGAGCCGGCGTCGTGGACTCGGTGGGCCTGACGGCAGGAGCGCGCCGGCAGAACCTGGCCGGGCGGGTGGAGGTCTGCGGCAGGCCGCCGCCGGGGACCACCGTGCTGCTCGACGACGTGATCACGACCGGGGCGACGGCCGCGGCCTGCGTGCGGGCGCTGCGCGGAGCCGGGGTGCGGACGCACGCGGTGGTGGCGCTGACGTCGGCCCGCCCGCACCAGCCGGGGCTGTGAGGGGCGTCCGGAGGCTCAGGCGAACCCGAGCCGTCGCACACGACTGTTCGAACGCCCGTGCCCTCAGCCCGGGTAGAACACCAGCGCGCCCGGCGACACCCGGATCGCGCTCGACCGCCACACGTCGGTGATGTCCGACGCCGACCACAACCCGGAGGGGTCGATCACCTGCACCTGACGCGCGGGTGCCGCCGCCACCGACCCGACCGGCACGGTCAGGTTCGACTGGCTGTAGCGGTCGAGCTTGTAGCCGTCCGCGTAGACCTTGGTGACCGGCAGCGCCGGCAGGGAGGAGGAGACCACCAGCACGTCCTGCGAGAGCCAGTCGATCGACTGCACGGTCGACCCCAGCGTCGAGGGCTGTATCTGGCGGGGTGAGCGCAGGGCCACGTCCTGGTTGTTGCGCACCACGGAGGCCACGTAGAGCTTGCCGGCGATCACCATGGCCGCTCGCGTGCCGTCGCGGGACAGGCGCAGCTCGTTGATGGGGCCGAACGGCGTGACGTCGGTGATGTTGACGCCCTTGGCGGTCCAGCCGCTGTCCGAGCGGGTCACGCGGGTCACCGAGGTGCCGTCGACGGCCGTCCAGACTTCGGCGCCCGGTTCCTTCGGGCCGCTGGAGAGCAGCCACGTCGGGCGCGACAGCGTCGTGGCGCGCAGGTCCACCTCCGGCAGGTCCTGCTCGAGCTCGCCGACGAGCAGGCGCATGCCGCCGCCCGCCCTGGTCACCACGGCCAAGCGGGAGCCGTCGAGGGACTGGGCGGCGCTCACGGCGTTGTAGGCGCCGTTGCCCGCCGGGCCCTTGATCGCGTTGCCGTCGGCCAGCGAGCGGACGGTCCCGTCCACCACGAGCATTCCCTGGAGGTTCGCATTCAGCGCCAGCAACGACTCGCCCGCGGTCGCCGACACGTCGGACGGCCGGTAGTCGCGCTGGTCGGGCAGGATCTGCTGCCCGTCCACGAGCACCCGGACGCGCGACGAGGTGACGCCGGAGTACGACTTCACGATCTGCGCGACGATCTGCTTGCGCTTCTCGGGCGTCAGGTCCTTGCCCACCTTGGTGAGGTTGACCTCCATCGCGCCGTCGTCGGACTCCTTGGTCTCGGAGAAGACGTCGGTGTCGGGGCCGAGCGCGCTCACCAGCGTGTCGCGCACCGCGTCGCCGGGGCCCTTGATCAGCAGCTCCGTCACGCGGGTGGGGATGCTCGTGGCGGGCGGGATCACGACGTAGCGCGGGTCCGGCACCAGCACGGTGAACTCGGGGTTGTAGAAGTAGAGCGTGACGCGGCGGTAGTTGGTGATGAACTGGTTCTGCGGCATGTAGACGCCCGGCGGCGGCTCGGAGATGCGCCACTGGTTCTCGTTGTTGCGCTCCAGCCTCACCACCTGCGACACGTCGCCGAGGCGCGGCACGAACGAGTTGTCGTTGCCCAGCCGGCCGACGTACTTGCCCTGCAGCAGCACGGTCTGCGTCTTGTCCTGCGCCGTCTGCGGCACCTGGGACGTCGGCACGGTCGCGAAGGTCTGGTCGATGATCGTGGGGTTCTTGGTGTCCCACTTCTGGTTGGCCTCGGGGGTCAGGAAGGCGCGGGCGGCCGCGAAGTCCCTCTCCGGGTTCGAGGTCGCGTCGATGAAGTCGCGCACGAGCATGAACGGGTCGATGTTCTGCCGCGGTTCGGGCGCGTTGACCGTGTTCGACGACTTGCCGTCCTTGGCGCCGATCGGCTTCGGCTGGGTGTTCGTCGGGATCGCGGCGCACGCCGACAGGGTCACGAGGGCGAGCACCAGCACCGTCAGCCGCTTCACCGCACTTCCTCCGAAACATCTCTCGACGACGGCGAGGCCTCGAAGTCCCGTTCGGACTCCGGCTCCGGCTCCGCGGGACCGTCCACGGGCTGCGCCGGCTGCCAGGTGAGCTCCTCCGGCCTGAGCTCGACCTCTTCCGGTTCCTCGACGACGGGCTCGTCCACCACGACCGCGGGCACGCCCGCGCCGGCGGGAGCCAGGGGCAACGGGCTCTCGCGCAGCTCCTCGCCGTGTGTGCGGGGCAACGTCAACCGGAAGACGGCGCCGTGGCCGGGTTCGCCCCACGCCTCCAGCCAGCCGCCGTGCAGACGTGCGTCCTCCAGCGAGATCGACAGGCCGAGGCCCGTGCCGCCGGTGCGGCGGTTGCGCGACGGGTCGGCGCGCCAGAAGCGGCTGAACACCAGCTCGGCCTCGCCCTGGCGCAGGCCGACGCCGTGGTCCCGCACGGTGATCGCGACGGCGTTGTCGTTGCCGCGCATGGTCAGCTCGACCGGCTGGCCCTCGCCGTGGTCGATGGCGTTGGCGAGCAGGTTGCGCAGGATCCGCTCCACGCGGCGGGAGTCGAGCTCCGCCACGAGCTCGGTCTCCGGCAGGTCCAGCACGACCGGCGAGTTGGCGGAGGTGGAGATCGCGCGCACCGAGTCGTGCGCGCGCCGGGCCAGCACGCGGATGTCGACCTGGTCGGCGGTCAGCTCCTCGACGCCGGCGTCCAGGCGGGAGATCTCCAGCAGGTCGCCCAGCAGCGACTCGAACCTGTCGAGCTCGTCGACCAGCAGCTCGGTGGAGCGGGCGAGACCAGCGGGGAACTGCTCGCGCGAGGCGTGCAGGACGTCCGCGGCCATGCGCACGGTCGTCAACGGCGTGCGCAGCTCGTGCGAGACGTCGGAGGTGAACCGGCGTTGCAGCTGGCCGAACTCCTCCAGCTGCTTGAACTGGGCCTGGATCGACTCGGCCATCTCGTTGAACGACTCGGCCAGCCGGGCCACGTCGTCCTCGCCGACGACGTGCATGCGTTCGTGCAGGACGCCGTCCGCGAACCGCTCCGCGACCTCGGCGGCCTGCCGCACGGGTCGCACGACCTGGCGCGTCACGAGGTTCGCGATCAGCGCGAGCAGGACCAGCAGCACGATGCCGCCGACCGCGAGCGTCGACTGCACGACCTCGGCGGTCCGCTGCTCGGCGGTCAGCGGGAAGATCAGGTACAGCTGCATGGACCGCGCGGACGTGCTCATCGGCAGGCCCACGACGAAGAGCGTGGTGGCCGTGCCGTCGCGTTGCACCGTGTGGATCTGGGTGCCCTCGTCGCCGTTCTCGACCATCTCGCGCAGGCCGCGGGGGACGTCCTCCAGCGGTCCGACGGACGGCACGCGCCCGGCGCCGCTCGACCCCAGCCCGTCGGCCAGGACGGGTTCGAACGCGCCGGCTCCCGCCGTGGTGGCGTCCGTCCCGGAACCACCGACGGCGAGCTTGTTGATCGCGCTGGTGAACCGCGTCTGCACGCTGTCCGGACCGGGGTTGAGACCCACCAGGTCGGACTGGATCAGGTTGCGCGAGGCCATCGCCTGGCGCACCGCGGCCTCGTCCTTGGTGTTCAGCAGCTGGTTGGTGATCTGCATCTGCAGGACCATGCCCAGCACGAACACCACGGCGGACGACAACGCGAGCGTGGACACGACCACGCGCAGCTGCAGCGAACGACGCCACAGGTCACCGAACGCGGCCCATCGCTTGCGCGCCTCCTCGACGAGGAAGCGCGTCTTCGCGACGACCGGCCGTACGAACTTCATGAGCCACCTGTCACGGAGGGCCGGCCTTGTACCCGACACCGCGGACAGTCAACACCACCTCGGGGTGTTCCGGGTCCCGTTCGACCTTCGAACGCAGCCGCTGCACGTGGACGTTCACCAGACGGGTGTCGGCCGCGTGGCGGTACCCCCACACCTGCTCGAGCAGAACCTCGCGGGTGAACACCTGGCGCGGCTTGCGGGCCAGCGCGACGAGGAGGTCGAACTCCAGCGGCGTGAGCTGGATCGGCCTGCCCTCGCGCAGCACCTCGTGGCCCGGGACGTCGATCGTGAGGTCGCCGATCTGCAGCACCTCGGAGGGCTCGGCCTCCGTGCGGCGCAGGCGCGCCCGGATGCGGGCCACCAGCTCCTTGGGCTTGAACGGCTTGACGACGTAGTCGTCCGCACCGGACTCGAGACCCAGCACCACGTCGACCGTGTCGCTCTTCGCGGTGAGCATCACGATCGGCACGCCCGACTCGGACCTGATCGCCTTGCAGACGTCGATGCCGTTCATGCCGGGCAGCATCAGGTCGAGCAGCACGAGGTCGGGCTTGAGCTCGCGCAGCGCGGGCAGGGCACGGGCACCGTCGGCGACCACCGCGGTGTCGAAGCCCTCCCCGCGCAACACGATCGTCAGCATCTCCGCCAGGGCGGGGTCGTCATCGACGACGAGCACGCGTGCCTTCATACTCAACATCGTCGCACTCCCGGTCGCGCGTTCGCGCACCACCCAGGTTCCGTTGCCGCTGGTGGCGGTGTGCGCTCGTTCGGTAACCGGCCGGAACTGTCGTTCCACGTACCCCACCTCGCCCGATTCGGCCTGCTCGTCGCGGGAGTAACCGCGCGCCGAACACCTTTCGTTACCAGGCGTTCTCAGGCCGTGCGGAAGGCGGACCCGGATCCTCCACGCCGGACTGCCGGCGGCCCGCACGAGCCTGACGACCGGCTATCCCCATGCACTCACAGTGACGAGTCGAACACGATCATGTCGACCGATACCCACGTGAGCGACCGCTCAAGGAGTGAACAGCGGTCCCAGGAGCGAAGAGAAGTTCACATTCGACCGCCCGTCGACCACGTGCCACGGGGCGAGCCAGCCGACCTTCGCCAACCCGTCGTAAACCACCCCGCACCGGGACTGCAGCGACCCGTCGGACTCGTAGATGTCGCGAGCGCGGGAGTCGTCGTCCTGCTCGCGCTTGGCGGCGCGCTCCGCCGCGACCTCCACGGGCACGCGCAGCAGCAGGTGCAGGTCCGGCACGGGCAGGCCGAAGCGGTCGATCTCCAGGGCGCGCACCCACTCGACGAACTCACCGGTCTCGTCCTGGTGCAGGCGGGCGGCGTTGTAGGCGGCGTTGGACGCCACGTAGCGGTCGAGCAGCACGACGTCGTGCTCTTCGAGGTCCTTGCGGATCTGGTCGGCCGCGCCGCGCCGGTCGAGCGCGTAGAGCACGGCCATGCCGTAGACCGAGTCGCTGAGGTCGCCGATGTTGCCGTAGAGGGCGTCGCGGACCAGGTCAGCGTGCACGCTGACGCCGTACCGCGGGAACGCGTGCATCGCCACGGTCCTGCCCTCGGCGTTGAGCGCCTCGGTCAACCCGTTGGCGAGGGTGCGCTTGCCGGCGCCGTCCAGACCTTCGATCACTACGAGCTTTCCCACGCGCGCACAGTAGACGGAACCGGTTCCAGCCACTCACACGGCCGCACCCCATCCCCCACACGGGCGAAATCCGATCTTTCGATCACCAGAACGAGTGACTACGGTGAACAGTCACACGGCGCGTGTGTGAAGGGTAGGTGCCGCGGTGGCCGCGGATTCCGGGCACGCCGGATCGGTCGACGAACCGATCGGTACCCCGACCGGGGGTCTGCCGACCCCTCTCGCCGAGACGCTGCGCTACGGGCCTTTCCACCGCGCACTGCGCGAGGCGATCGCCCACCGGGGCCTCTCGCTCGCACGGCTGCGCGCTCATCTCGAACAGCTCGGTGTCCAAGTTGGTCAGTCGACCCTCTCGTACTGGCAACGAGGACTGCGCCACCCCGAGGTGCCACGAGCACTGGCGACCGTGCGCGCGTTGGAGTCCGTGCTGCGTCTGCCGCCATCGTCCTTGTTGGACCTCATCGGCCCGCGCACCGCGAACACCTACGCGCCGCGTCCCGTCGCGACATGGCCGGACCCGGCGCCGTTGCTCGCGACGTTCGAGTCCGTACCGGAGGCCGCGCGGGGCAACGCCGACCTCGAAGTGCTGTCCGTGCACGACACCGTGCAGATCGGCATGCACCGCGAACAACGCTCCATCACCACACGGCTGGTCGTGCGCGCGACGCGCCAGGGTCCGGACCGCTACCTGGCCGTGCACCGCGGCGACGACGGGTCGTTGATCGAGAACGCCCTGGTGCGCGCGGGCGAGGGCTGCCGGCAGGGCCGGCTCCGCAGGGAGAGCACTTCCCGCAACCTCGCGGTGGAGATGCTGTTCGACCGGCGGCTCGCGGCGGGCGAGGAGCACGTGTTCAGCTTCACGATCGTCGACGACACGGGCGGCTCGACGGTGGGCAGCCACCGGACGTTCCGCGAGAAGTGCGGCTCGTACCTCGTGCAGCTGTCGTTCCACCGACGCGCGATGCCCGCGCGCTGCATGAAGCAGTTCCGCGCCTCGGCCGACGCCACGCCGGTCGACGTCGAGGAGCTGGTGTGCGGGCTCGGCGGCGTCGTCAGCGCGTACTTCGGCGACGTCGGGCCGGGGATCGCGGGCATCGCCGTCGAGTGGAGTTAGGGTGCGAGGAGGGCGAGGGGGCTAAAGACCGGCGCTCCGAAGAGCATTCCGGTTCCAGATTTAGAAGGAAGCTCCCTCATGGCCTCGCACCGACCACGTTAGCAGCGTTCGACGTCAGTCCGACAGCAGTTTCCCGAGATCCGCCACCGTCGTGATCTCTCCGCCCTCGTCCTGCGCGAGTGCGATGCGAATCCTCGGTGCGTCCTCAGTGGACTGCTTGCGCGCGAACAGGTCCCTGACCCGGGCGACCGTGAAGTACTTGCGCCGCAACGCCGCCGCGGCGATCAGCTTGACCACGTCGCGGTTCTCCTCGACGCGGTTGCCCCACGCGGCGCCGCGCAGGTAGAGGTGCAGCCAGGTGCCGGTCCAGCTGTCGCCCTGCCGTTCGAACATCACCGGCAGCGCAACCTTCCCCTTGCCGCGCATGGAAGAACGCGCCCGGACCGTGCTCGGCTCGAACGGCTTGCCCATCTGGTCGAGGTCGCGGCTCATGAACCCGAACATCGACTCGGCGACGTCGTCGAACGTCTCCCCCGAGTAGATGTTCACCTGCGGCACCACGTACTTGGCCTTCATCGCTTTCCGGTGCAGGTCGATGAACTCCGTCGCGCCGTCGGTGGCGTCCGTGACGTCACCCGAGTAGTACGCGCCGCCGAGCTTGAGGCTCGTCCACGAGACCTGGCCCCGGTGCTCGAAGTTCTCGCCGAGCAGGACCGCCGACAGGTCGTAGTCGGTCCGCTTGGCGTGCTGGCGCCAGTGCACGAAGAACCGCAGCACGTCGCCGTCGAGCGTGAGCTTCGACCCGCGCGGCAGCACGCCGAAGCCCTCCTCGGTGCCGGAGACCGGCACGACGACGTCGAGGACCTCGTCGTCGACGAGCAGCTCCGAGTACTCCGGCAGCCTGCGGACCAGCTCGTTCTCGACGACCTCGGTGATCGCCGCGACGGCGTCCCGGTCGAGCGGCGCGCGCGTGTCGTCCGCGATCCAGACCTTGCGGCTCCTCGACGCGAAGACGCGGGCCGTGTCCGGCGCCGTGCGGTTGGCGAGGTGTTCGAGCAACGAGATGAGGACGCGGCTCGACACCTCCGGCACCGCGGCCTCGACGTGCCCGGCGAGGCCGCGCGCACCGTTGCGGAGCAGCCGGTCGACCTGCCTGAGCAGCAGCCCCGGCGCGTTGGCGAGGATCCGCACCGCGCGGTCGGCGTCGTTCTCGGCGAACGCCATCTCGACCTGCCCGGCGAACGACCGTGCGGTCTTCTCCCCGCGCGCCACCGCGAACACGTCGCGGGCGTTCTCGAACGGGTGCTCGTGCGGGTGCAGCCGCTCGCCGAGCCGCTTCCACGCCTCGCGGTTCTGCCGGACGTCGCCGAACTTGGCGGCCGCGACCTCGTTCAACGCGCTCAGCAACGCCCGGCGCTCGGGCCGGCGGAACGACCGGAAGCGCGTCGGCTCGACGAGCGTGACGTCTCCCCCGGACGCCTCGGCGGCAAGCCGCAGCACGTCGGTGACGGTGTCGATGTCCTCGAGCGGCCGCTGCGCGACGAGCCGCGCGGCGTTGAGGATCGCGCGGTTCTCCCGGACCGGCACCTCGACCTTGACGTCCGGACACAGCACGGCCAGCTCGCCGAGCAGTATCCGGTCGCTCTCCGCCAACGGGATCGGGCTGGACGCGAGCTCTTCGAACAGGCGCTGCACTTCTTCTTCGAGCGTGCCACCGAGGTGCACGACCGTGACGCGGTCTTTGAGCGAGGGGATCAGTTCGTCGTGCGCCTGCAGCATCTCCTCGTACGTGTGCTGGACACGGCCGTACTTCGGCAGGTCGAGGAGGTTGTTCGTCGGTTCGAGGCCCTTCTCGACCGCGTCGCGCAGGCACTCGCGCCAGAAGGCGAGCGTGTCCGGCACGTTGTGCGGGAACTCCTTGAAGTAGGGGTTGTGCTGCCCGCGCGCGCCGATCAGGTCCTTGACGGCCCGGACGACCTCGGCCGCGAACTCCTCGGCGTTCCCGAGGGCGCCGACGTGTTCGAGCAGGTCACGCGAGGCCTTGAAGCCGGAGTTGAGCAGCGCGGCGTCCAGCTGGCGCGCTGTGGCGGCGCCGTCGCCCGGCGCACCGTCCGAAGTGGGCACGCGCAGGGTCTTCTTGATGATGGTCGTCCGCACGTGGCCAGTAAAACCCGGACGTCAACCGCGATTCCACCCGTTTGAGCACGATGTTGTTGCTGCTCCATCACCTAGCGTCAGTTCGCATGATCGGCGATCCGTCCACTCCCTACAGCCGTGACCTGGGCGACGAGCTGCGACAGGTGCGGGAGCGCTGCACGACGTTCCGCGGGCGCAAGATCGCCCGGATGCTCGGGTGGGATCCGGGCAAGGTGTCGAACATCGAGAACGGGAAGGTGCGCGCCACCGAGATCGACCTCGTCCAGTACCTCGGGCGGTGTGGGAAGAGCCAGGAGTTCGTCCTGGACTTCCTCGACAGGTACCGGTCGGCGTTCGACCACTACTTCGTGCAAGCTCCCGGCCGGCTCGGCACGCTGTCGATGGAGGCGCGCGGTGCGTCCACCGGACCGGATCAAAGAGGCTGTTCGCCACCGGATGGACCGGCAGGCGTTCCTGCGGAGCCATGACCGGCCGGAGTGCACCTACTTCATCCATGAGAACGCGCTGCGACTCCAGGTGGGAACTCCGGCGGTGATGGAGGAGCAGTTCAGACGACTGCTCTTCCTCAGCCACGCCCTGCGGGTCGTTCCAGCGTCCAGTGGCCCGGCGGGCGTCTTCATGGCGAACTACATGGTGTGGGAGTACGAGAAGCGCAGCACCGTGGCCTTCACGGACTGCGAGATCGCCCAGGTGTTCGTGCAGGACCCCGCCGGAGTCAAGGACTGCAAAACGATCTTCGAGCGCCTGGACGCGATCGCGCTGAACGAAACGCAGTCGCGCGCGATGGTGGCGGATCTCGCCGGTCAAGCGCGGGACGAACACAGCAGACAGCTGCATCTCACGCAGAGGTAGCAGCGGCGACGCGACCGCCGAAAATTGTCGGTGCTGCCTGGGATAATCAAAACAAGGGGTCCCCTTGGCCGGGGGACCCCTGCGTCAGCTCGGCGGGCGACCGTCGGTCAGTTCGGCGGGCAGCGGCAGGTCCAGCGCCGCCAGGAACCGAGCCGTCTTCACCTCGACGAACACCTCGCCGTCGTCGATCTCGTCGATGTCCTCCGACTCGTCCCACTCGAACTCGTCCGGGTTCTCGTCCTCGGCGAGGAACCCGAGGATCTCGGCCTGCTTGGCCACGACGTCAGACCCCGACGACACCAACGCCCACCACGCGGCCAGCCCGGACGCCTCGCGCAGGACGTCGGTCGGGTCGGACGCGTTCGGGTTCTCGAAGTACGTGCGCGGCGTCAGCCCCAGGTACGCGACGCCGCTGCCGGGCCCGGCCGGCGTGTAGACGACCGAGGTGATGTCGCTGTCGTGGATGTCGATCCACAGCGAGGGCTCGGACAAAGGCGGCAGTTCGCCCTCCGAGAGCGTCTTCCACTCGCCGTGCTCGAACGCATAGGTGCCGAAGAATCCCACGCCGCACATGAAACAGGGGCCTCCCGCGACGTGCACGGGAGGCCCCTGTCAAGCAGCGATCAGTAGCGGTAGTGGTCCGCCTTGAACGGGCCCTCGACGTCGACGTCGATGTACTCGGCCTGGTCCTTGGTCAGCTTCGTGAGCTTGCCGCCGAGCGCCTCCAGGTGGATGCGGGCGACCTTCTCGTCGAGGACCTTGGGCAGGCGGTAGACCTCGTTGTCGTACTCCTCGTGCTTGGTGAACAGCTCGATCTGCGCGATCACCTGGTTGGAGAAGGAGTTCGACATGACGAACGACGGGTGGCCCGTCGCGTTGCCGAGGTTGAGCAGGCGGCCCTCGGACAGCACGATGATCGAGCGGCCGTTGGGGAACACCCACTCGTCGACCTGCGGCTTGATGTTGTTGCGGCGGATGCCGGGGTAGCGGGCGAGGCCGGCCATGTCGATCTCGTTGTCGAAGTGGCCGATGTTGCCGACGATCGCCTGGTGCTTCATCTGCGCCATGTGGTCGACCATCACGACGTCCTTGTTGCCCGTCGTGGTGATGATGATGTCGGCGCGGTCGAGGACGTCCTCGAGGCGCTGGACGTCGTAGCCGTCCATGGCGGCCTGCAGGGCGCAGATCGGGTCGATCTCGGTGACGATGACCCGGCCGCCCTGGCCGCGCAGGGACTCGGCGGCGCCCTTGCCGACGTCGCCGTAGCCCGCGACGACGCAGACCTTGCCGCCGATCAGGACGTCGGTGCCGCGGTTGATGCCGTCGATCAGCGAGTGGCGGATGCCGTAGCGGTTGTCGAACTTCGACTTCGTCACGGCGTCGTTGACGTTGATCGCGGGGAACAGCAGCTCACCGGCGGCGGCCAGCTGGTACAGGCGCATGACGCCCGTCGTGGTCTCCTCGGTGACGCCGCGGATGCCGGCCGCGATGTTCGTCCACTTCTTGCCGTCGGCGGCCAGGGACGCGCGGAGCGTCTCCAGGATGATCTTCCACT
>NZ_DASVFL010000199.1:0-12388 GCF_036380075.1 Lentzea sp.
CCAGCGCCTCCTTGGCCTTGCGGGCCATGTCCGCGATGTCCGCCCGCCGCTGCGCGTCCGCCTCGTAGTCGGCCCGCCGGTCCCGCACCACGCGGGCCGGCATGCCGACGGCGATCTTGAAGTCCGGCACGTCCCCGCGCACCACGGCGTGCGCCCCGAGCACGCACCCGCGCCCGACCCGCGTACCGCGCAGCACGGTCACCTTGGTGCCGAGCCAGCAGTCCGGCCCGATCCGCACGGGCGACTTCACGATGCCCTGGTCCTTGATCGGCAGGGTGATGTCCTCGGTCTTGTGGTCGAAGTCGCAGATGTAGACCCAGTCCGCGACGAGCGACGACGCGCCGATCTCGATGTCGAGGTAGCAGTTGACCGTGTTGTCCTTGCCGAACACGACCTTGTCGCCGATGCGCAGCGACCCCTCGTGGCACCGGATGGCGTTGCCGTCGCCGATGTGTACCCACCGCCCGATCTCCAGCCGCCCGTAGCCGGGCCGGGCCATGACGTCGACGCGCTTGCCGAAGAACACCATGCCGCGCAGCACGACGTGGGGGTTGAGCAGCCGGAACTTCAGCAGCCGCCAGTACCGCACCAGGTACCAGGGGGTGTAGGCGCGGTGGCGGAGGACCCAGCGCAGGGAGGCCGGCGTGAGGAAGCGCGCCTGCATCGGGTCCCGGCGCGACCTGGCCCAGCGCGTCCACACCGGCGCGCCCCACATGCTCGTCATGGCCGAAGACTCTAACTTCGGACGCGCGGCGACCGGGACAGGCCGCCCGCCCGCCGGTGAGGCAGGCTGGTGCTCATGGCGACTCCTCTCATCATCGACACCGACCCCGGCGTCGACGACGCGTTCGCGATCGCGCTCGCCGCCCGCAGCCCCGAGGTCGAGCTCAAGGGGCTGACCACGGTCTTCGGCAACGTCGGGCTCGACCTCACCACCGCCAACGCCCTGCGCCTGCTCGCCCACCTCGGCCGCACCGACGTGCCCGTGGTGCGCGGGTCCGAGGGGCCCGGCGGGGCGGCGGACGTGCACGGCGCGGACGGGCTGGGCGGGCAGGCGCTGTCGTTGCCGGAGAACCCGAACGCCGTCGCGGGCGACGACACCACGCGGTTCTTCGCCGACACCCTCACGCCCGGCACGGTGGTCGCCGCCATCGGGCCGCTCACCAACATCGCCGCGGCGATCGAGGCCGGCGTCGAGTTCCCCCGGCTGGTCGTCATGGGCGGCGGGCTGGGCGTCGGCAACACGACGCTGCGGGCCGAGTTCAACTTCTGGGCCGACGCGAAGGCCGCGCGGACCGTCATCCGCAAGGGCAACCCGATCGTCGTGCCGCTCAACCTCACCCAGCGGTGCATCGCCGACACCGAGTTCCTCCGCAACGTCGACCCGGTGCTCGCCGGCCTCACCGGCACCTACCGGGCCTACCTCGCCGCGCACCGGGACCAGAACCACTCCGACCGCGAGGAGGGCATCCTCGTCCACGACGCGGTGGCCGTCGCGGAGGCGATCGTGCCCGGCACGCTCAAGACGCGGACCCACGGGCTCGACGTCGACGACGAGGGCGCGCTCGTCGAGGGGAAGTACCAGGTAGAGGTCGCGGAGGAGACCGACTGGCCCGCGCTGAGGGCGTTCATGGAGCAGCGCTTGTCCGGTTGACGACAAAACGGCTTCACACTCTGGGGTTGGGCGGGCACGGAAAGTAGGGTCCGCCAGCATGCAGCGAAGAGTCCTCACGACAGCTGCGGTGGCGGTGGCCATGACGTTCGGAGTGGTCCCTGCCTCCGCTCAGCCCCAGGTCCAGGTGGTGCCGGATCCGGCGGAACACGTGAACCCGTTCATCGGCACGACCAACCTCGGGAACACGTTCCCCGGTGCGGTCGTGCCGTTCGGCATGTTCTCCTTCAGCCCGGAGGCCAGCAGGGGGAACACCCTGCGCGCGGCGGCTCCCGGCGGGTACCGGTACGACGCCACGAAGATCCGCGGCTTCAGCCTCACCCACATGTCCGGGACGGGGTGCGCGGGCGGCAGCGGTGACATCCCGATCTTCCCGCACGTCGGGACCGTCACCACGTCGCCGACCACGGACGCGACCGACGCCGTCTACGCGAGCGAGTTCGCCCACGCCGACGAGGTGGCCAAGCCCGGCCGCTACGACGTGACGCTCAAGTCGGGCGCGAAGGCCGAGCTGACCGCCACCGAACGCACCGGTGCGGCCCGGTTCAGCTTCCCCGCCGACAAGCCGGCGACGGTGCTGGTCAACACCTCCAAGTCGCAGGTCGGCTCCAGCGACGCGCAGACCGTGGTCGACAAGGACAAGCGGACGATCACCGGCAGCGTCACGTCCGGCAACTTCTGCGGCTACATCAACCAGGTCGGCCGCCGCAGCTACTACACGCTGCACTTCGTCGCGGAGTTCGACCAGCCGTTCACCGAGGTCGGCACGTACCAGGACAACGTTGTCACGCCCGGTGGCACCAGCTCACAGGGCGGCACGACGTACGGCACGAACGGCTGGCCGGTGCTGGGCAAGGGGTCCGGCGCCTACCTGGGCTTCGCGCCCGGCAGCCAGGTCGGCGTCAAGGTCGGCATCTCGTACGTGAGCCTGGACAACGCCAAGCAGAACCTCAAGGCGGAGAACAAGGGCCAGTCGATCGAGGACCTGCGGGACAACGCCTACACCGCGTGGCAGAAGCAGCTCAAGCGCATCGAGGTCGGCGGCGGCTCCGATGACGAGCGGACGAAGTTCTACACCGCGTTGTACCACTCCCTGTTGCACCCCAACCTGTTCAGCGACGTCAACGGCGAGTACGCCGGGTTCGACGGCAAGGTGCACCGGATCGACAAGAGCAGGCAGAAGGCCCAGTACGGCACGTTCTCCGGCTGGGACATCTACCGCTCGCAGCTCCAGCTGCTGACGTTGCTGGAACCGCAGATCGGCTCCGACATCGCGCAGTCGCTGCTCAACCAGGCCGACCAGAACAACGGCGTCTGGGACCGCTGGACGCACGCCGCCGGTGGCACGCACGTCATGAACGGCGACCCGGCCCCGATCGCGCTGGCCGCGATCTCGGCGTTCGGCGGCGACAGGTACGACATCAAGTCGTCGCTGAAGTCGCTGGTCAAGGCCGCGACCACGCCGACCGCGCAGGACCTGAGCAAGGACGGCTGGGCCGTCATGTCGGTCGGGCAGCGGCCGTCGCTCGACAAGTACCTGCAGAACAAGTACATGCCGGCCGTGTCGAACGCGTGGGGTGGCGCGGCGGAGACCCTGGAGATCTCCGCGGCGGACTTCGCGATCAGCCAGCTCGCCGAGCGCACCGGCGACAAGAAGGTCGCGAAGACCTTCGCCGAACGCGCGCAGTGGTGGCAGAACAACTTCGACCCGGTGGCGGACCGGACCGGCGGCTACATCCGCAACCGCAACGCCGACGGCACGTGGGTCAAGGACTTCACGCCCGACACCGGCAACGGGTTCGTCGAGGGCAGCAGCGCCCAGTACACGTGGATGGTCACGCACAACGTCGCCGGGCTCGTCGAGTCGCTCGGCGGCCGTGAGCGCGCCAACAAGCGCCTCGACGACTTCTTCCACAACGCGGACGGCAGCTGGGCCCTGACCGGTCAGGGCGGCGCGAAGTCCGAACTGGACAACGAGCCGTCGGTGAACGCGCCGTGGCTCTACAACTACACGGGCCGGCCCGCCAAGACGCAGGAGACCCTGCGCGAGACCATCACCACCCTGTGGAAGAACGCCCCCGGCGGCATTCCCGGCAACGACGACCTCGGCGCGATGTCGTCGTGGTTCGTCTTCACGTCGATGGGCATCTACCCGCAGGTGCCGTCGCGCGCCGAGCTCGTGCTGAGCAGCCCGCTGTTCACGTCGGTGAAGATCAACCGCGGTGGCGGCAAGGACATCACGATCAACGCCCCGCAGGCCAACGCCGCCACGAAGTACGTGCAGTCGTTGAAGGTCAACGGTCGTGCGTCCTCGAAGACGTTCCTGCCGGAGTCGTTCGTGGAACGCGGCGGCAAGCTCGACTTCGTGCTCGGCAAGGCACCTTCCGCCTGGGGCACGGGCGCGGCGGACGCACCGCCGTCGTTCCGCGACGGCGAGCAGCCGATCAAGCACGAGCAGCCGTACTACCTGACCGTCGAACCGCGCCAGCTCGTCGTCCAGCCCGGCCAGTCCGTGACGGCGAAGGTCAACGCGGTGAAGCTGTACGACGGCGACCCGAAGGCGACGTACACGATCACCGGGTCGGACGCGCTGAGGTTCACGCCGGTGAGCGGCTCGGTGCCGGGCGAGTTCACGGTCTCGGCGGACGCCTCGACACCGCAGGGCTTCTACGACATCACCGTCACGGTGACCGTCGAGGGCGCCGCGAAGCCGGTCGTGCTGCCGCAGACGGTGAAGGTCGCGCCGGCGGGCAGCATGCTCGCCGCCGTGAACAACGTCGGCGCGTCCGCCGACGCCGACGGTGACGGCGACTTCGACGGCGGCGGCTACAGCTACTCGCGCGAGGCGCTGGCCGCGGCCGGCCTCCAGCCGGGCGGCACCGGCACCGTCGACGGCCTGACGTTCACCTGGCCGTCGTCGCCGCCCGGCCGTCCCGACAACGCGACGGCTCACAAGCAGACGCTGACCCTGTCCGGCACCCGCCTGGCGTTCGTGGGCTCGGCGGCGAACGGCGCGCGCACCAAGGCCGCCACGGTCACATTCACCGACGGCACCACGGCGTCGGTGGACATCGGCTTCAGCGACTGGACGCTGGGCGGTGGCGGGGCGGCACCGAGCTACGGCAACGTGATCGTCGCCAACACGCCGTACCGCAACCAGTCCGGCGGCGGCAGCGAGAAGGTGGCCACGCACATCTTCGCGACGAAGACGTACGCGGCACCGGAGGGCAAGACGCTGGCTTCGGTGGTGCTGCCGGAGGACGGCGACATGCACGTCTTCGCGGTGGCGCTCGGCTAGGCCGTTCCGGGTGGGTCCTGTCGCGGCCGTGACAGGACCCACCTTCGTTGGCCGCTCGAGCGGCTGCCAATAAAGTGGGGCCGTGTTCTCGGTTCTCGAACGCGACCAGCTGCGCCGGGACCTCGTCAACGCCGCCGGGATCGACCCGCGCGTGGTCGGGGCGGCGCTGACCGGTTCCACCGCCCTCGGCGAGGAAGACCGCTGGTCCGACATCGACTTCGCCCTGTCGGTCGACCGCGAGATGGACGCGGTGGTGACCGACTGGACCGCGCTCATGTACGCCTGCGACGCCGTCGGCCACGTCGACGTGCGGCGCGGCTCCGTGCTCTTCCGCGTCTTCCTGATGCGCTCGTCCCTGCAGGTGGACGTCGCGTTCTGGCCCTCGTCCGAGTTCGGCGCGACGGGCCCCGCGTTCAAGCTGCTGTTCGGCGAGGCCAACCCGCTGCCGCGGACGCCCCAGCCGGACCGCGCCGAGCTCGCCGGCCTCGCCTGGCTGTACGGGCTGCACGTGCGGTCGTCGCTCGCGCGCGGCCGGGTGTGGCAGGCCCTCCACCTGCTCAACGGGATGCGCGACCACGTGATGTCGTTGTGCTGCCTGGCCGAGGGGGTCGCGGCGGTGCAGGGGCGCGGTCTGGACGACCTGGCCGATCCGGACGCGTTCGCCGGGACCGTGGCGGTGTCTACCCGGCCGGAGGAGCTGGGGCGGGCTTTCCACGTGGTGGTCGGGTTGTTGCTGCGGGAGGTCACGGACTCAGGGGTGGCTCAGGCCGTGCGGGCGTTGTCGCCGGTGGTCGCACCGCCGGAGTAGGCGGAGCGGGCGGCGGTGGCGGAGTAGGCGGCGGGCAGTGGAACCGGTCTTGACGCGTTCATCGGCACGCCCCACCGCACATCGCCATCAGCACGGCCCCGCACTCGTCGCCGCCCGACCTCACCTGGCCGGCACGGGCTCGGCCTGCGGGGTCTGCGCGGGCGCCTTCTCCCTCAGCAGCAGCCAGGCCGTGAACAGCACCAGCACCGCCGCCGAGCCGTGCACCGTCAGGCCGTGGGCCACCGTGCCGCCGTGTGTGATCACGGCCAGGCAGTCGCCGATCGGGATGATCGAGTCCGCCAGGACCACCCAGCCGAGGGCTCGGCGCTGCTTCATCAGCAGCAGGATCAGCGCCGTCAGGCCGTAGGCGATGTCGCGCACGCCCTTCACGACGTAGTAGCCGTCCGGGTCGACGATGCCGAAGCCCGCGGCCGCCCAGTTGCCGGCCAGCAGGTAGCTCAGGCCGAAGTAGAAGCCCGCCACCACCACGAGCGCTGCCATGACCGTCGTGAACCGCATTGCGTCCTCCTCGAAATCTAGCGTTGCTAGCTGTTGGAGCGACGCTAACACAATGGGCGCTCGGAACGCTAGCGGTGCTAGATTTGTCGCGTGAGCATCCAGAACCGGCGTGAGCGCGAGCGGGCCGAACGCCATCAGCTGATCATCGACGCCGCTCGGGAGCTGGCAGAGGAGGAGGGCTGGGACGCGGTCACCACGCGCCGGCTCGCCGACAAGGTCGAGTACAGCCAGCCGGTGCTCTACAGCCACTTCAAGGGCAAGGACGCGATCGTGCGGGCCGTGGCGATCCAGGGTGCCGGTGAGCTGGCGCGGCAGCTGCGCAAGGCCCGGCCGGAGAAGGGGCGGTCACGGCTGCGGGCCGCCGCCGAGGCGTACCTGAAGTTCGCGAACACCAGGCCGGCGCTCTACGACGCGATGTTCGTGCAGCGGGTCGACATCCCGTTCGGCACCGACGACATCCCGCAGGAGCTGCGCGACGCGTTCGGCGAGCTCGTCGCGGCGGTCGAACCCGTCCGGGGCGACCGGGACCTGGAGACGTTGACCGAGCTGTTCTGGAGCACGTTGCACGGCATCGCCACGCTCACGCACGGCAAGAGGCTGCGGCCCGCCCACCACGAGGCACGGCTGGAGATGGCGCTAGGTGCGCTCAGCCTGACACAGCAGGAAGACGGGCTTTGACCCGACGCGCGTCAGCACGACGGTGGCCTCCGCGGGACCGGAGAGCTTGAGGCGCTTGCGCATCGTGTTCGGGTCGACGTCGAGGCCGCGCACCAGGATCTCGAGCCTGCCGACGGAACGCGTCCTGAGCAACGACTTGAGCGACTTCTCCGTGTAGTGGCCGTGTTCGAGCACGCGGAACGCGCGGATGCCGGGAGGAGGCGTGGGGCCGCTCAGGTACGCGATGCGTTCGTCGAGCTGCCACAGGCCGTGCCGGGCCGCGTAGTGCCGCACCAGGCCCGCGCGCACGACGGCGCCGTCCGGGTCGACGAGCCACTCCCCCGGCGGGGCGACGGGGCAGTCGTCGGGTTCGGCGTCGGTCAAGGTCCACGACGTCGCGCCGTGCAGAACCGAGGCGCGGCGCGAGACCCCGGGGGTGGCGAGGCCGCGCGTCCACAGGCAGGCCTCGCGGACCGCGCCGTCGAGCGACACGACCTCGACCTCGTCCGCCCAGGGCGCGACCGCGAAGTCGATGCCGGGAGCGCACTTCACGGCCAGGTCGACGTCCGCGTAGACGTCGGATAGCTCGTCCAGCGGCGGCAGGAAGTCCGACGGGTTCCACTTGCGGCGGCCGGAGGAGTCGCGGCGGGCGGGGTCCGCGGTGACGGCGCCGGCACGGGACACGGGCCGCAGCGCGTCGGCCCGCACGACGAGCTGACCGGGAACGTTGTTGCGCGCCATGGCGAGCCGCACCGGGTCGAGGTCCGAGCCGACGCACCGGGAGGCCACCGCCGACAACGCGAACAGGTCCGCGCCGATCGAGCAGGTCACGTCGTGGACGTCACGGCCGGCGAACCGCAGAGCGCGGTGCCGGGCGACAGCGGACGCGGTGGCCTGCTGCAGGGCGTCGTCGGTGAAGAGCCAGGAACCGGAACCGTCCAGTTTGGACGCTGCCCGGCGGCGCAGCAGCACGGTTTCCACGACCGGGGCGGAGGAGTCACCGAGCAGCTTGCGTGCGACACCGACGTCGTGCAAGCGCGAGGAGTCGGTGAACGGCAACGCGTCCACCTCCGCCAACGCGGCGGCTCCGGCGCCGGAACGCAGGAACGCCACGTCGGACGAGGTGAACGCGTACGCCAACTCAGGAAGATTTCTTACCGGTGATCGACACGTTGTAGAAGACCTCGCGCGGCAGGACCTTCGACAGCACGTTCTGGTCGACCCACGAGAGGTTCTGCCAGGTGCGGTAGGCGAACATCGCCCACCCGAAGCCCAGCTTCTCGCGCGGCACGGCGGCCTCGAACGTGCGCACCGGCCAGCCGAACAGCGCGGCCGACAGCTCGTCGGTCACCGCGTGGACGCCGACGGCACCGGCACGCCGGGCGGTCGCCTCCAGCTGGTCCGGGTCGAACGTGTGCAGGTCGACGACGGCTTCCAGCGCAGCGGCGCGGGACGACTCGTCGAGCTCCTCCTGCGGACGGCGCCACGAGCCCAGCGCCGGCAGGGCCTTGGTGACGTTGGTGGTCAGCCACCACGTCGCCTGGCCGAGCTTGCGGGCGTAGAAGTTGCCGATGTTCGTCGGGTCGCCCGCGAACACGAACTTGCCGCCCGGCTTGAGCACGCGCAGCACCTCGCGCATCGCACCCTCGACGTCCGGGATGTGGTGCAGCACCGCGTGGCCGACGACGAGGTCGAACGTGTTGTCGTCGTACGGGATCCGCTCGGCGTCGGCGACGCGGCCGTCGACGTCGAGACCCAGGTTCTGCGCGTTGCGCAGCGCCACCTCGACCATGCCGGGCGACAGGTCGGTGACCGAGCCCTTCTTGATCACGCCGCCCTGCATGAGGTTCAGCAGGAAGAAACCCGTGCCGCAGCCCAGCTCCAGCGCGTGCTCGTACGGGCCGACCTCACCGGCGGCGGCGCGGAAGCGGTCCGTCGCGTAGGTGATGCAGCGCTCGTCGTAGGAGATCGACCACTTCTCGTCGTAGGTGCCCGCCTCCCAGTCGTGGTAGAGCACCTGCGCGAGCTTGGTGTCCTTGTAGGCCGCCTCGACCTCCGCCTCGGTCGCGTGCGGGTTGGGTGCCGGGTCAGTTGCCACTGAACTTCGCCTTTCCGGGCCCGTTCTCGATGAACGACTCCACGCCCGCCTTCTTGTCCTCGGTCGCGAACAGCGCCGCGAACAGGTGGCTCTCGAGCTTCAGGCCCGACTCCAGGTCGGTGTCGAGACCGCCGTCGACGGCGGCCTTCGTCGCCGCCAGCGCGAGCACCGGCCCGTTCACGAACTGCTTCGCCCAGCGCACCGCGGCCGCGTACACGTCGTCGGGTGCGACGACCTCGTCGACCATGCCGATCTCCAGCGCTTCCTGGGCGCCGACGAAACGGCCGGTGTAGAGCAGGTCCTTGGTCTTCGACGGGCCGATCAACCGGGCGAGGCGCTGCGTGCCGCCGCCGCCGGGGATCAGGCCGAGCAGGATCTCCGGCTGGCCGACCTTGGCGTTGTCGCCCGCGATGCGGCGGTCGCAGCCGAGCGCGACCTCGAAGCCGCCGCCCAGCGCGTAGCCCGTGATCGCCGCCACGGTCGGCTTGGGGATGGTGGCCAGCGCGCCGAGCGCGTCCGACAGGCCCTTGGCCCGCAGCGTCATCTCGGCGTGGGAGATCTGCGCGAACTCCTTGACGTCGGCACCGGCCGCGAAGACCTTCTCGCCGCCGTGGACGATGACCGCGTAGACGTCGGAACGCTCGGAGGCCTCCTTCGCGGCGGCCTGCAGCTCGGTCTGCACCTGCCGGTTCAGGGCGTTCATCGGCGGCCGCTCCAGGCGGATCGTGCCGATCCCGTCCTCGACCTCGAGCCTCACGAACTCAGGCATGCAGCCCTCCCAAAAGTCGTCGCGACAGCGCTGTCACGTTACCCGGCGGTAGCTTCTCAGACCCGGCGGCGGGCGAAGAACCGGTCCCCGGCCTTCTGCAGCTCCAAGTCCTGGCCGAACGTCTTGGAGAGGTTCTCCTCGGTCAGCGTGTCCGCCAGCAGGCCCTGGGCCACGACCGAGCCCTCGCGCAGCAGCAGCGCGTGCGTGAAGCCCGGCGGGATCTCCTCGACGTGGTGCGTGACCAGCACCATCGCCGGAGCGTCCGGGTCGAGGGCGAGCTCCGACAGCTTCGCCACGAGGTCCTCGCGGCCGCCGAGGTCGAGGCCCGCGGCCGGCTCGTCGAGCAGCAGCATCTCGGGGTCGGTCATCAACGCGCGGGCGATCAGCGTGCGCTTGCGCTCGCCCTCGCTCAGCGTGCCGTAGAGGCGGTCGGCGAGGTGCTCGATGCCGAGCGTGCCCAGCAGCTCGCGGGCGCGGTCGGTGTCCTGCTTGCCGTAGTCCTCGCGCCAGCGGCCCAGCACCGCGTAGCCGGCGGAGACGACCAGGTCGACGACCTTCTCGTCGGCGGGCACGCGGCCGTTGAGGGCGGCCGAGCACAGGCCGATGCGGGGCTTGAGCTCCTGCACGTCGGTCTTGCCCAGGCGTTCGCCGAGGAGGTGCACCTTGCCCTTGGTCGGGTGCAGCTCGGCGCTGGAGAGCCGCAGCAGCGTGGTCTTGCCGGCCCCGTTCGGGCCGAGGACCACCCAGCGCTCGTCCAGCTCCACGCTCCAGTCGATGTTTCCGACCAGCGTGTTCTTCCCTCGGCGGACCGACACGCCCGCCATGTGCACGACCAGATCTGTCACGTCGACGTCCGCCACGGCTCCATTCTTCCGAACGACCATCGGCGGGTCCTCCATCGGGGTGTCCCACACGACCGGCCGAGGCGCTGCGCCGCCTGTGTGAAGTCTCAAGTCCTCTGTCGGTGTCAGATGCCAAGATCGGGGGCATGGCTACTCGACCGGAGTCCGAGGTGCTGGCAGGCCGTCCGTTCCCGCTGGGGGCGCACGCCGAGGCCGGCGGTGTCCGCTTCGCGGTGACGTCGCACGTCGCCGACGCGGTCGAGGTGTGTCTGATCGGCGACGACGGGACCGAGAAACGGGTCGAGCTGACCGAACGGACGTTCGGCGTGTGGCACGGCCTGGTCCCCGGGGTCACGCCCGGCCAGAGGTACGGCTACCGCGTGCACGGGCCGTACGACGCGGGCCGCGGGCTGCGCTGCAACCCGGCGAAGCTGCTGGTCGACCCGTACGCGCGGCAGATCACCGGCAGGGTCACGGACCTGGAGGCGTCGCTCGGGTACGTGGGCGACCCGATGCACGGACCGCCGTCGGCCGTCGACTCGCTGGGGTCGGTGCCGCTGAGCGTCGTGAGCTCGCCGGGCGGCGCCGCCACGGGCGTGAAGCCCGAGGTGCCGTTCGAGGAGGCCGTCATCTACGAGATGCACGTCAAGGGCTTCACGAAGAACCACCCGGACATCCCGGAGAAGCTGCGGGGCACCTACCTCGGGCTCGCGCACCCGGCCGCGGTCGAGCACCTCGCCCGGCTCGGCGTGACCACGGTCGAACTGCTGCCCGTGCAGGCGTTCCAGGACGAGCCGTCGCTGATCAGCAGGGGTGCGAGCAACTACTGGGGCTACTCGCCGCTCGCCTACTGCGCGCCGCACCCCGGCTACGCGAGCGAACCGGGCAACGAGGTCCAGGAGTTCCGGACGATGGTCGCCGCCCTGCACGCGGCGGGCATCGAGGTGCTGATCGACGTCGTCTACAACCACACGTGCGAGGGCGGGCCGGACGGGCCGACGCTCAGCTTCCGCGGGTTCGACGCGCCGGGCTACTACCTGCACGCGGGCGGCGGCAGCACCGTCGACATCACCGGCTGCGGCAACACCCTCGACGCCGGGTCGCCGCAGGTCGTGAGGCTGGTCACCGACTCGCTGCGGTACTGGGCGGACGAGATGGGCGTCGACGGGTTCCGGTTCGACCTCGCCTCGACCATGGGCAGGCCCGGCGGCGGGTTCTTCGACCGCGACTCGGCGCTGCTCACGGCCATCACGACGGACCCGGTGCTGTGCAGGGCGAAGCTGATCGCCGAGCCGTGGGACGCCACGGGCGACGGCTACCGCGTCGGCGACTTCGGCGTGCAGTGGGCGGAGTGGAACGGCCGCTACCGCGACACGGTCCGCGACTTCTGGCGCGGCCACACCTCGGTGCGCGACCTCGCCTACCGCCTCTCCGGCTCGTCCGACCTGTACGCGGACGACCTGCGCCGGCCGTGGCAGTCGATCAACTTCATCACCGCGCACGACGGGTTCACGCTGCGCGACCTGGTTTCCTATGAGCGCAAGCATAACGAGGGCAACGGCGAGGGCAACCGGGACGGAACCGACGACAACCGGTCGTGGAACTGCGGCACCGAGGGGGAGACGGACGATCCCGAGATCCTGGAGCTGCGCACGAGGCAGGCGCGCAACCAGCTCGCGACGCTGCTGCTGTCCACCGGCACGCCGATGATGGTGGCGGGCGACG
>NZ_DASVFL010000200.1:0-7523 GCF_036380075.1 Lentzea sp.
TGGTCTCCACATCAGCTGTAGGCCGAGCATCTGTGCCCGCAGAGAACTCCGCAGGCACCGCGATCGCGGACATCACCTGAACCGGCAGCGTGGAGGACAACGGTGTCTCCAGTTCAGACAAACCCACCACTGTTCCCGGCGTGGTCACCATGCCCAGGGTGGTTACACCAGGCGCTGTGCTCTCACCTGGTGTAGTGACCGCGGAGGATGGTGTGTTCGACGTTCCAATGGGCGCGGCCGTGTAGGCGGGTGGGGCGGAGTTCGGTGTGGAGGGACTCGCGGTGCCATCGTGCTGACCGGGCCGGGAATTGCCGTTGACGCCGGGAGTTCCGTCGGTACCGTGATTCTGGTTCCCGCCGCTAGGGGAAGTGTTGTTCACTGTGGCAGGGAAAGCGTGTGTGTCAGGTGTAGCGGATCGGTTCTTCTCGTTCCACTCAGCTGGCTCGTCGGATCCGGGCCGTCTGGTCGGCCCTTCTGGCCCCTTTGACCTGTCCTGCCCGGTGGTGTGGAGACCGCCGCCAGTGTTCGCACCACCACGCCAGTCCGTGGTGTCCTGGAGGTTGTAGACCCCGTCCGGCGGAACCGCAGGCCTCGCGGCCGCAACGACCGGACCGCCGACAGAAGGAACGCTGACATCAGCGCCGGGTTTGGGGCCGTTGACCTTGGGTCCGTTTACTTTCGCGTCGATCTTGTCGCCCAGATCGTCCGCTTTCTTGTGCGCCGCCCCCTGGAACGCACCACCGACACCACCGGTCCACAGATCGTCGAAGCTCCCACCCAGGATCCCCGCCGCACCCGCACCCACCACCATGTCGGTGATGCCCTCCGTCGCCCCCGCGAACCACGTCCTGTCCACCACCTTCGGCGCCCACTTCGCCGCCGCCAGATACGCACCACCCATCAACGCACCCGCCGCCGCACCCGCCGTGAGCTCGATCAGCGTGCTCTCCATGTTCCACTCATGCCGGTTGCCTTCGGCGATCTGCATGATCTGCGCCACCGCCCCCTGCACAACCTCCTGCACCCCCTCCTCCAACGCCTGCGCCAGCAACCGCGCCACCCAATGCAACCGCTCCACGATCTCCTCGACCGATTTCCGCGCCGCCGTCACCAACAACGGCACATACCCCGCCGTGAACGGACTCGCCAACGCCCACAGAATCTGCGCACCGAACACCGAAATCTCGATCACCATCGAGTAGATGCCCTGCTCCACGTTCAACGCCAGATCCAGCAACACCTGCGACTGCGCCCGCGCCAGCCCCGACAACGCCGGCACCACCCCCGCCAGCTCCTCCATCTCCACCCGCAGCACCCGGCCGACCTTCCCCCCGACCGACCGCTCCACCGACCCGGCCAGCTCGCGCAACCGAGCCGCCTTCTCCTCCAGCGACATCCCACCCGACACCCACTCCGCCGCCAGAGCACGCGTCGCCGCCACATCCACCCGCGCCGCCTTCTGACCCCCGACCAGAATCCACAACCAATCCAGCTCAGGCGGAAACACGACATTCACCACAAACCCCCGACAGAGAGGACCGCGAAGCGGGAAGCGACAGAGAATTTCAGCTGGGCTGGACGTGCGGAATCGACTTCGAAAGACGTCCCGGTGAACGACGGCACGGCAGACCCGCCGATCTCGGGGAGACCGGCCACACGCCAGTACAACCCGCCGACCTCTCCCCGATCAACGAGATCGACGGGCTGGAGGCCGTAGGGGAAACCGGAATTGCCCTCGCGGCATCGTCGCAGGCTCGAAACGCTCGGAGCCGTCCAAAATCGTCAGGACGGCGATCGCCACGCCAACACCGGCGGAACTCCCCGCTCCGCCAGTGCGTGCAGTTTCAGCGCGAGGGTATCCGCGCGAGCTCGGCCTCGGCACCAGCGCGCATCTCCGGCAGCGACAGTTCGTCGAACATCGCCAGCGCCTGACCGAGCAGAACCTCCGCCGCCGAGAACTCGCCGACGTCGATGCGGCAGCGCCCTTCCCTCATCATGGCTCTGGACGCGATGAACATGCTGCTCACCTCTGCGTGAATGCGGAGAGCCTCGGAGAACATCGGAATCGCCTTCTCACACTGCCGCAGAGCGTGCAGACAGTCCGCTGTTCCCTCCAAAAGCAGGGCCATCAACCGTTGACGAGCCAAAGTCGACTCACCGGCACGCGTGCGGCTCAAGGCCTCGTCGAGCACGGCGTTCAGGACAGCGAACGCTTGCTCCGGTTGCCCGTCTGAGAGCAGCAAGCCCCCGAAGCGGAAGCGCACCGGTGTCTGCACGGTCCAGAAGTCGAACTGCGGCGAGAGCTCCACTGCTTCCCGCGCGTGCCGCAATGCTTCCACCCGGTCCCCGGAGTGGTACTCGTGCCGGGCGGCGTATGCCAGCGCCCACGTCTGTTCCAGAGGATCGCCGGCCTCCACCGCACAGTGCCAGGCGAGCAGGTGCTGCTCCAGCGCGCCGTCGCCGTGGCCCGCGACACCCAGCGCCCACCCGAAGAAATTGCGTTGCTGAGCCTCGGCGGCCACGTCACCCAGCGCTCGCGCGGCGTCCACGCCGAAGCCGAAGATCTCCGTCCACTCGGGGAGGTCCCAGCGGTCGTCGGAGTACCAGTGCATCGACAGGGAGAGTTCCAGCACCTCGTGGTGCCAGCCGGCTCGAGCGATCTCCCTGGTCGCCGCCATCCAGTTGGCCTGTTCCTGATCGAGCCAGGCACGCGCTTCCTCGATCGAGTCGAAGATGTCGCTCGACAGCTGTCCCGGTGAGAACACGGATCCGGCGGCGCGCGCCATGCCCACCAGGTGTTCCAGCACAGCCTCGGTCGCGCGGACCCGTTCCTGCTCCTCGTCCTCCGCCTCCCACCTCTCCCGCGCGAAGAGGCCGAGCAGGTCGTGGAAGCGGAACCGGCCGGCCTGCGCCCCCGCCAGCAGCATGCTCGCGTCCACCAGCTCCTCGAGCAGCACGAGTGTCCGCGCTTCCGTCAGTTCCGCCGCGACCTGCACCACCTCGACGCCGAAGTCCATGCTCGGCACAGCCGCGAGGCGACGGAACAGGGCACGCCCCTCCGGGGACAACATGCGGTAGGAGACCTCGAAAGCGGAGCGCACCTGCAGGTCGCCCGCCGACAACGAGGTGAGCCGGGTGCTCTCGTCGCGCAACTGGTCGACCAGGTGGGCCACCGACCAGTGGGGCCTGCTCGCCAGTCTGTTGCCCGCGATCCGCAGCGCGAGCGGCAGGTTGCCGCACAGGCTGATCAGGTCGCGCGCCTCGCCGGTCTCCGCCCGCACTCGTTCCTCGCCGACGATCGCGCCGAGCAAAGCCTCCGAGTCCGCGATGCCGAACGGCTCGAGGTGCATCCACCGCACCCCTTCCAGTCCCACGAGGGTGCGACGGCAGGTCACCAGGGTCCGGCAGCCGGGAGCGGTGGCGAGCAGAGGACGGATCTGCGCCTCCGATGCTGCGTTGTCCAGCAGCACAAGCACTCGCCGCTTCGCGAGTAGTGCACGGTAACGGTGGGACTGCTCGGCCTCGATCGCGGGCATGTCCTTCGACGACACCCCCAGAGCTGACAGGAGGCGTTCGAGAACGGCTCGAACCGGCAGCGGTTGTTCATCCACACCACGCAGGTCGATGCTCAGACACCCGTCGGGGAACTCGTCGCGCAGTTGACGGGCCGCGAAAGCCGCCAGCACGGTTTTCCCCACACCGGGCTGTCCGACGATCGCCACAGTCTGGTTGGCGTGGAGCAACAACCGCAGCTTCGAGAGTTCTTCCGCGCGGCCGACCCGGTCGGTCGGCAGCGGCGGCAGTGCGGCCAACCCGGCTCCCGCCACAGCAGGACGCCGTTTACGCCCCTGCTCGGCCACCAGGAGGAACTCGGCACGATCGCCCTCGTCCAACTCGAGCGCGTCCGCCAGCACCTCCGCCGACCGCCGCTGCGCCGCACGCGCCCTTCCCTGCTCGAGTTCCCTCAACGCCCGGACGCTGATGCCGGAGAGCTGCGCGAGCCCGTCCTGGCTCAATCCTGCGTCGCGCCTATACCCCAAGAGCAACTCCCCGAAGGGCGAACGGCCGTTCTTGTCTCGCACAGGACAACCTTAGTCGCGCATGCAGTTTCACCGCACTTCTCGCCCAACGGTCAGAACACGCCTTTCACCACGTCCGAGCACATGACGGGGTGCGAACACACAAAAACAACGGTTGACAATGGAAGTCGGACGCATCGGCACACGTCATCGGAATCTGTCCGTTTCACTCCAACGACGACGTGCTCACCGCCGCTGAACTGCCCGAACGCACACGAAAGCCGGATCAGAAGGACCTGTCCAGCGAGCTCGGCCACGAGGTTCGATGGGACGGCACCGAGGACTCGACAACGGCGTGGATCCTCATCCCGGCGAAGACAAGAGGTATGAGCACATGCGAGCAGAACTGCCATCCCGCGGCCGCCTGCTGCTGACCGGCGCGGTGGCTCTCGCACTCGCCCTGGCACCGCTGTCACCGGCCGTCGCCGATGCGGACACGTCTCAGGCGCGGACCGACGCGAACATCACTGTTCAACGCACCCCGGCCCCGCCGGCCCCCAGCTCTACTGGCGGCGGATCGCGGGCAGCCGGCGCGACTGTCATCTGCGCCAGCGCGCACATGCAGAACATCGGATGGCAGGCGGCCTCCTGTTCCGGCAACGGGTCCCCCGCGATCGTCGGGGCACCAGGACAGGGCCTCCGCATGGAAGCGCTCTCGCTCTCGGTCGTCGGAAGCAACTTCTGCGCCACCGCCTACCGCGAGCACTGGGGCTGGGACGCCGACTGGACCTGTGCCGCCGACTACGAGGCACTGGTGGTCGGCAGCACCGGCCAGGGCCTGCGCCTGGAGGCGGTCGGCTACGGCGTCAAGACGGGGAGGATCTGCGGCAACGCCTACGTCCAGGACGTCGGCTGGCAGGGCTGGTACTGCGGCGACAACGGCGAGACGAACTTCGCCGGAACCACCGGGCAGGGCAAGCGAATCGAAGGGCTGGCGTTTTTCGTCGAGTAGACGGCGAACCTTCGGACCGGGTCGTCCACAAGAACCATTACGTGACAATGGAGTCCCCCAGCGCATGACGCTGGGGGACTCCGTTCCAGTTGGTGTCAGCGTGCGCTGTCGGCGGACGCCGACCCGAACCGCGTCAGTACGGCAACTTGCCGTACGAGAAGGAGTCGAAGCTCCCCCACGTCGGTACGTACGTGCTGCCGTAGGCGAAGGTGTAGTCCACGAAAGTGTTGACGTAGTTGAAGTTGGACAACCGCTCCCGCTTCAAGGAGAAGGCGCTTCCGGTCTCAGCCGAGACAGTTGTGCACTGGCCGGGGAACATCCCGTAGGTGGACCACCCGGCCAGGAATTCGGCCCGGACGATGTAGTCGGACCCGTAGTTGCACAGCTGGAACTCCTCGACTCCGGCCTGGGCGGTGCCCGCGTTCGCGGCGACACCCAGGACGCCGATAGCGGTGGCCGCGATCACGGCGGCGAGCTTCCTCAGGATGGACAACACATCTCCCTCACGTCAGTCGGCGTTGATTGCCTTCACTTCCCAACCGACGACTATGCGGGCTGCGCACCGGCCCTACCAGGAACATCGCAGCGAGATGCGCGTTCGCGCACAGATCTTGTGCTTTTCACACGGCGAGCGTCAGTACCGTCCAGTCACACCGAGCCAACCGCGCACGCCTTCGACGAGCCGGCGGGTTCCGTCGGAGTACCAGGAGAAGCCGGGATGCACGCCGGCGAACTCGTGCCGCAGCTCGTCGCAGGACGCCTCGATCTCGTCCAGATCCTCCCGTGCTCTGGTCACCGCTTCGCGTCTGCTGATGCCGTGTTCTTCGCGGAGCACCGCCACCAGGTTGAAGGCAAGGCCTTGCCGCTCTTCGCGTTCCAGCGAGCACAGGTCGTTGAGGAGTGCCGAAGCGTCGGCGGTGAGGGCGCGAACCCGTTGCAGCAGAGGGTCGTTCACGATGTACTCCGGAAGCTCGATCCCGTGGACCGGTTCCAGCATGTTCATGAACGGGTAGAGGCAGCTCGCGTGCCGCCGCAACCGGACGGCCTCCGCGAGGTGCGGCAGCCTGCCGGCTTCCCGGTGCTCCGCCTCGGTCACGAAGGTGCCCAGGCAGTCTTCCCACTCGACGGCCGCGCGTTTCTGCCAGAGATCCGTGGTGACGGCACGTTGACGCAGCCAGAGGTCCTGCCAAGCACCCACCATCCCGTTGCCGGGGTGAGGCGCGGCATTCGGCGCCCGCAAGATCGAACACAGGTCGCTCACAGTGCGCTTGGCCGCCGCGGCGCTCCGTCCGGCCGGGCCGTCGAAGTGGTCGTCGACGACGGTGTACCAGCCGAGGACGTCGATCAGCAGTGCGTGGTGCTCGGCGGACGCCTCCGGGTAGGCCGCCGAAATCAGGAAAGGCAGGTCGAAATCCTGGTACCCGCTGATCTCCTCGGCTTCGAGCAGCTCGTGGTGCAGGAGCCACGCGAGGTGCCGGTCGCCGGCCCTGTCCGCGGTCATCGCATCTCCTCGATCTCCTGTGCAGGGATGGGTCCGGTGTCCTCGTGCTCCGTGGCGAGCGGAGTGAGCCCTCTTGTCCGCCCGCTCTCGACTTCGGCGGCGACCGCATCGGGGCACCGTCGTTTCCGGGCGGTCGAGTCGGCTACGCCAGCACCAGCGTCAATGCGGCGATCCCGCTCAGGATCGAGGACTGCGACCGGGGTGGTGACGCGTCGAGCAGCCGCGTGTTCGGGAAACCCGTGGCCAGTGCGGTCAGGGCCGTCTCGGCCTGCAGGAGGGCCAGCTGCTGACCTGGACAGTGGTGAGGACCGTGGCCGAACGCGACGTGGTGACGGACTTTCCGGTGCAGATCGAACTCGGCGGCGTCGTCCGTCGTGCCCGGGGCACGTCCGGCGGCACTGAGTGAGATCATCAGGATCTGGCCCGCCGGCACGGTCGTTCCCCCGAACTCCACGGCCTCGAGGGTGACGCGGTGGGTCGCGTTCCGGACGGGCGGGTCGTAGCGCAGTGTCTCGTCCAGGGCGGCGCGCGCGAGCGTCGGGTCGGCCACCAGAGCGCGCCAGCGTCCGGGTCGCACCAGCAGCGCATACATCGTGTTAGCGATGAGGCCCGAGGTCGTCTCGTGCCCGCTCACCACCAACAGGAACAGCTGCGCCATAAGTTCGTCGGCCGTGAGCGCGTCACCGTCGACGGAGGCGTGGACCAGTCCGGAGAGCAGGCCGTCGTCCGGCTTCGCACGAACTCGGGCGATCTGCCGGTCGAGGTAGTCGGCCAGTGCGTCGGAGCTGGGAACCGTGCGATCCCGGTCGTCGAGCACGAGCGCGGTGGTCCACTCGTGGATCTTGTCGCGATCTTCCAGGGGAAGGCCGAGAAGCTCGCAGAGCACCGTGATCGGCAACCTGAACGTGAACGTTGCGACCAGGTCGACCGGTACATCGGTGGGGACGGCCGCCAGCAGTCGCGCGGTCAGCTCGCGCACCCGCGGCCGCAG
>NZ_DASVFL010000201.1:0-10448 GCF_036380075.1 Lentzea sp.
CTCGGCATCACGGCGCGGGAGAACGAGGTGCTGCGGCTGCTCGCCGAACAGCTCGGCAACACCGAGATCGCCCGGCGGCTCTACATCTCGCCGCGCACGGCCGAGAAGCACGTCGCGAGCCTGCTCGCCAAGACCGGTGAGCTCGACCGCCGGTCGCTGCACAGGTTCGCCGTCGACCACGTGAGCGGACTCGCGGGCTGAGCGCCCGGCCGGACGGTCAACCGGTGAGCGGCACGGCCTCGGCCCCGGTGTCCTCCTCGACGACGCCGTCGAGGAGGACCTCCAGCCAGGCGACGATCAGCTCGACCGCCTCCTCCGGCTCCGGCATGCCGATGCCGAGCACGTTCTCCTTCTGCCACAGCTCGAAGACGGGACGCCGCTGCGGTTCGACCACGGTGTGCCCGTCCGCGCGCAGCGCCTCGACGTGCCGGCGCGTCACCGGCTTGTCCCACATGACCTCGTTCATGGCGGGGAAGAACAACGCGGGCCGGGTGGCGGCCAGCACCGCCGTCTGGGCCGGTGACGCGCCGAGGCCGAGCGCGCAGCCCGCGAGCACGTTCGCGGTGGCCGGCAGCACGACGATCCCCAGCGACCGCCGGGCGAACTCGACGGGGTTGAGGTCCGGGTCGTCGCTGACGCACACCTCGTCCGCGTACCAGCCCGCGACCTCGCGCCGCAGGAACCGCTCGGCGCTGTGCGTCAGCAGGACCCGCAGGCTGAGATCGACCTCCTGCCGCAGCCACGTCAGGTACCCCGGCATCCCCAGCGCGGCGCTGGATCCGGTCACGATGATCGAAAGCGCGTCGTCTCGCATGCCCACACCGTGCGGCACCCGGCCCGGCGGCGGCTATGGGGGCGAGCCCCCGTTCCCCGTCCGGCCGCCCGCCCGGATTACGGGGCCTCGTCCCTACTGCCCTGCCACCCCCGCCGCTGACACGGTGGGTCCTGCCGACGCCTCGGCGGAACGGAGGTGGACCACATGAAGAAGATCGCGATCCGGAAGACCGGCTCCATCAAGCTCACGACTTCGGCGCCCGGCTACTGCACTCCTTGTTGCTGATGAACCGGGCGGATGGCCGCCCCCGTGCCCCGACGCACGCGGGCGGCCATCCACCACCGACCTCTCGGAGTCGTCGATGTCCGTGCAACGCCTCGAGTTCCACCCGCTGACCTTCGTCGAGGAGCACGACGGGATCACCGTCGGCCGGCCCGACGCCGAGTCCTACGCCACGCTCCCCGAGGACGGGGTCGCGCTCCTGCTCCGGTTGTCCGAGGGCATGCCGGTGCCGGAGGCGGCCGACTGGTACCGGGCGCAGTTCGGCGAGCCCATCGACATGGACGACTTCGTGGCGGCGTTGCACGAGCTCCGGTTCATCCGCGAGGACGGCGAAAGCCCGGTGGAGCGCAAGGAAGTCCGCTTCCAACGGCTCGGTCGTGCCGTGTTCTCGCCACTGGCCTGGGTCGCCTATGCCGCACTGGTGGCGGCAGCGCTGGCCGTGCTGGCGTTCACGCCCGCGCTGCGCCCGCACGCGGACCACGTCTTCTTCACCTCGTCGCTCGTCGCGGTGCAGGTCGTGCTGACGTTGTCGCAGGTGCCCGCGATCCTGCTGCACGAGAGCTTCCACGTGCTCGCCGGGCGCAGGCTCGGCCTGCCGTCGAAGCTCAGCATCGGCAGGCGGCTGTACTTCCTGGTCGTGCAGACCGAGCTCGACGGTCTGCTCAGCGTGCCGCGGCGCAAGCGGTACCTGCCGTTCCTCGCGGGCATGCTGGCCGACGTGCTGCTGTTCAGCCTGCTGACGCTCGTCGCCGCGCTGACGGGGCCGGACCTGGTGGGGCGCCTGGGTCTCGCCATCGCGTACATGATCGTGCTGCGGCTCGCGTGGCAGTTCTACGTGTTCCTGCGCACCGATCTCTACTTCGTCTTCACCACGATGCTGGGCTGCACGAACCTGCACGAGGCCACGATGGCCTTCCTGCGCGGCAAGTTCGCCTGGCTGCCGGGTGTCCGGCCGTCCACATCGGACGACGAGGACTGGTCGCCGCGCGACCGGCGGGTGGCGCCGTGGTTCGCCCTGGTCACCGTCGCCGGCGTCGTCTTCCTGCTGGGGACGCTCGTCGTCGCGGTCGTGCCGGTGGTCGTGGGGTTCGCGGTCCGGACGTGGACCGCGCTGGCACAGGGCACGCCGGGCGGCGCCGGGTTCTTGGACTCGGCCGTGTCCGTGCTGTTGATCGTGGTCCAGGTCGTCCTGCTGGTCGTGGTCTCCCGCCGCGACCGCGTCTCGGGGAAGGAAGCAGCATGAGCGAGCACCTGTGGCGGACCGGTCCGCGGGCCGAGGCCTTCGGTGACGAGGAGGTCGACTGCCACCGCCGGCTGCGGGGGCCCTACACCGGCGTGGGCACGCTGCTGCGCCGGCTGGTGCCGGACGCGCACACCCGGTGGCCCGACCTCGTCAGCCGGCACGCGCTGGAGATCCTGTCCGCCGCGCCCGAGCTGTCCGGCCTGATCGGCGCCGGGCCGCAGACCCTCACGTCGCTCGCGATCCCCAGTGAGCGCACGAGGATCTACCCGGCGAACCGCACGCGGCGGCTCGCCCACGGCATCTTCGAGTTCCTGCGGTCGTACGCCGGCCTGGCCGGCCACGACCCGTTGACGCTGGCGTTCACGAACCTCGACGAGGCCGACCACACCGACCAGGAGTTCGCCGCCATCGCGCTGCGGCGCGCCGGCTCCGGCCCGCTGCGGTTCGTGGTCACTACCCGCACCAAGAACGTCGTCGACGAACTGAGCGCCTCACTGCACCAGTACGCGCGGCAGACCGCCGCACCGCCACGTGCGGCTTTCGCCGGCAGCGACGAGGAAGCGCTGCGGGCGTTCATCGGTTCCGACTGCGTCTCCGACGACCCCCGGCAGCTCGCCGCGTACGCCTCCGCCGACCCCGCCGTCGTCGCGCGGCTGCACGACGACCGCGCTGCCGAGCTGACCGGTGGGGACAGCAGCCTCGCGCTGGGTGCACTGCTGTACCACCTCGAACACGGCAGCGACCCGGCCCAGACGGGCAGCACCGCCATGCTCGACGCGGCGAACCACTGCTTCGACATGGGCTTCTACCACGCGCTGCTGGACATCGTGCCGCGCGGCAGGGCCATCACGGACCCGTTCGCGGAGCAGGAACGCCACTGGCTGCTCACCACGAAGATGACCACCGCGCTCGCCTCCCTCGACCGCAGCCTGGAAAGCCTGCCGTACTACGACGAGCTGCGGGAGCGCTACACAATTCCGATGGTGCACCTGTTCTGCTCCTACGCGATGGCGATGCTCTACACGCGCCACCACCCGCCGGAGCACAAGGACCACCACCAGGCCAAGGTGTTGCTCAACAACGCCGTCGCCATCGCGTCGCTGTTGCCCGACATCGAGCAGCGCACGTTCCAAACGGTGTTCCAGAACAACGGCAAGGCCCTCGTCGAGATGCACCTCGGCAACCTCCCCGGATCGCTCGACCTCGTCAACGAGGGCGTCAAGCGGCTCGACGCGGAGCTGGACCCCGACAAGCACCAGCTGCACCGCTCGGTGCTGCTGAACAACAGGGCCAAGGTGCTCGTGGCACTGGGCCGCGTCGAGGAGGCCCTCGCCGACCTCCACGCGGTGATCGAGGTCGACCCCAACTACCCGGACTACTACTTCGACCGCGCCGACGTCTGGCGCAAGCTAGGCGAGCCGGAACGGGCGCTGTCCGACTACGCGACGGCCACGACGCTCACCGCTCCGTTCGTCGAGCTGCACTACAACCGCGCCGACCTGCGCGCCGAGCTCGGTGACCTGGAGGGCGCGATCGCCGACCTGTCCTACGTGGTCGAACTGGAACCGGACCAGCTGGACGCGCGGATCAACCTGGTCAGCCTCCTGATCGACACCGGCGCGTTCGACACCGCCCGCGCCTGCGTCGACGAGGGCCTGCGGGTGCACCCGGAGGACGCCCGGCTGGTGCACGCGAGCGGCCTGCTCGCGATGGAGACCGACGACCTCGACCTCGCGGCCAGGGAGTTCGACCATGCGCTTCGCCTCGACGCCGGCCTCGTGGCCGCCCGTGCCAGCCGCGCCGCCCTCGCGCACACCCTCGGCGACCAGGACGCCGCCGTCGAGGACCTCACCATCGCCATCGAGCTCGACACCGCCAACCCGGACCTGCTGTACAACCGGGGTTTCGTGCTGCAGGCGGCCGGCCGGTTCCGCGAGGCCATCGACGACTACTCCCGCGCACTGGTGCTGCCCGGTGCCGACGAGCCGGAGCTGCTGCACCAGCGGGAGAGGTGCGAGGCAGAGCTCGTGGACCACCGATGACCACCCGTGCTGAGGCCGCGCTGACCGGCGCCGACTTCCTGGCCTTCATGCGCGCCTGGCCCACCGGGATCGCGGTGGTGACCGGCACCGCGGACCACGCCCCGGTCGGCTGCACGGTGAACGCGTTCACCTCGATCTCCCTGCGCCCGCCGCTGCTGATGGTCTCGCTGGCACGGCACAGCGGCACGCTCGCCGCGATCAGGCGGCACGGGTCGTTCGGCGTCAACGTGCTCGGCTTCGCGCACCGCCTCCTCGCCGCCCGGTTCGCGGCACCGGGCGGCGACAGGTTCGCGGACGTGCCCTGGAGCCCGCGCCTCGGCATCCCGGTGCTGGACGCCGCGATGGCCGCGGCGGTGTGCGAGGTGCGCCAGGTCGTCGAGGTCGCCGACCACGTGCTGGTGTTCGGCAGCCCGTGCTGGAGCGGTCACCGCGACGAGGACGACCCGCTGGTGTTCTTCGGCAGCGCGCACCGCCGGCTCGGCTGACCGGCGCCCCGGTGCCGGGCTCAGTCGTCGTAGGGGTCGTCGGCCGGTGACGCGCTGTCCCAGTCGGAGGCCTGGTCCGGGTCGATGATCGCGAACCGCGTGCCGAGCGGGTCGGCCAGCACCGCGACCTGCCCCAGCGGTGAGGGGTAGGGCTGGAAGCGCAGCCGGGCGCCCGCGGCACGGGCCCGCTGCAGCGTCCCGGCGAAGTCGAGGCCGGGCGGCACGGCGAAGTGCGCGATCCACCTGGGCGGCACGGTGGCGGGGGTGTCCAGGGCCATCCGGACGCGGCCGATCACGGTGTCACCGCCGGTGGAGTACACGACGTGGTCGACGGCCTTGCCGTCCCCGACCTGGCGCTGCTGGTAGCCGAAGAGCGCGCCGTAGAACGGGTCGGCGCGCCGCGGCCCGCGAGTGACGAACTCCAGCCACACGAGCGCGCCGGGCACACCGGCCGTGAAACCCCAGCCGTCGACCGGCTGCGCGATGCCGCCGGTCGACCCGCCGGGGTCGTCGACCAGCACCTTGGCCACCAGACCCGGCAGGACCTGCGGCCGGGTCTCCAGCACGGTGCCGCCGAGTTCGTGAACCCGCTCGCCCGTCGCGGCCAGGTCGCCGACGGCCAGGTAGGGCGTCCAGTCCAGGGTCCGGCGTTCCAGCGGGCGCAACCCGGCCACCGGCTCGCCGTCGAGCAGGGCGACCGCGTAGTCCTCCCCCGCGTCGTCGCGGATCCAGCGGTACTCCCAGCCGAAGACCTCCTCGTAGAACCGAATGCTGCGCTCAGTGCGGTTCGTGGCGAGCTCGACCCAGCACGGATGTCCCGGTCTGATGATCATGAGAAGGCGTTCGCTCCCGTGCAACGTCGGTGGCTGTCGGCGTGCGGGCCTGCGGAGGCGCCCACGATTCCACCGTACCCGTCCCGCCGGATCACCCGCGCCTTTCGTCCTATGTGGACAGACATTCGCCGGGACCCCGAGCGTCACCTACCGGATAACGGTCGTTCGCCCGGTGTTCGCGGTAGGTGGTGCGGTAGGTGGTCGCCGCGGCACCGACTTTGAGTGTTGTCCGCTGGTCAGGGGCGCTCTTACGTTCGTCGGGCGGAACGGACGCGGTCACCGCCACGGTTCCCGACCCGCACTCCCTGCGAAGCAAAGGTGCACCTCGATGCGCAACAAGATCATGAGGGTGGCCGTCTGTGCGGCCGCCGCGGCCGGGCTGGTGGCGCTGTCCGCCGGCACCGCCTCCGCCCAACCGGCCGCGGGGCCCGCGATCCTGAACGCGACCTCCTCCGACGCCGTCGCCGACCGCTACATCGTCGTCTTCAAGGGCGAGGACGACGTCCAGGATTCGGCCGCGGCCATGGCCAAGCGGTACGGCGGCACCGTGCGCAAGACCTACGACAAGGTGGTCGACGGGTACTCCGCGACGATGTCGGCGGCCCAGGCCGCGAGGCTCGCCAAGGATCCGAAGGTCTCCTACGTCCAGCAGGTCAACCGCATGTCCACCATGGACAGCCAGTCGCCGACGCCGAACTGGGGCGTCGACCGGATCGACCAGCGCGACCTCCCGCTGAACCGCACGTACGACTACCCGTCGAGCGCGGGCAAGGGTGTGCGGATCTACGTCGTCGACAGCGGCATCAACGCGAACCACACCGAGTTCACCGGACGGATCGCGGCGGGCTACGACTACGTCGACAACGACCGCGTGCCCCAAGACTGCAACGGGCACGGCACGCACGTCGCCGGCACCGCCGCCGGAACCCGGTACGGCGTGGCCAAGAAGGCGACGATCGTGCCGATGCGGGTGCTCGACTGCAAGGGCAACGCCTATGACGACGACATCCTCGAGGCGGCGGACTGGATCGCGAAGAACGCCGTCAAGCCCGCGGTGGTCAACTACAGCATCGGCTGCCGCCAGCGGTGCAGCACCCCGGCCATCGACAACGCCGTGAAGGCCGTCGTTGACAGCGGTGTGCAGTGGGTGCAGGCGGCGGGCAACTCCAACGACGACTCCTGCTACTACAGCCCGCAGAAGGTCTCCGCCGCGGTCACCGTCGGCAACGCGACCTGGGAGGACGGGCGCCGCTTCGACAGCAACTACGGCTCGTGCCTCGACATCTGGGCGCCGGGCACGGACATCGTGTCGGCCTCCTACAGCAACAACACCGGCACGGCGACGATGTCGGGCACGTCGATGGCCTCGCCGCACGTGGCCGGTGCCGCGGCGCTCTACCTGGCGCAGAACCCGTCGGCCACGTCCGCCCGTGTGCGGGACGCCCTCGTGCGCAACGCGACCACGAACCGGTTGAGCGGCATCGGGTCGACCTCGCCGAACGCCCTGCTGTACACCGCGTTCCTCAACGGCGCGGCGTAACACCGAGCCCGGTGCCCGGCGAGCCCCGAACTCGCCGGGCACCGCTCTGCGCCTCGGCACTTGAACTCCCGCGCGAAGCCGCCGACCATACCCGGACACGTGCCGGGCCCGGCTCGCGGCGACGGGAGGACGACGATGTCCCAGGAGGCCGGCCGCGACCGCTCCGCGTCCTTCGCCGAGGCGCTCGACGCCGCCATCACGGCCAGCGGGCTGACGCTCGACCGCGTCCGGCACCGCCTCGCCGAGCAGGGCGCCGAGGTCGGCATCGCCACCCTGAGCTACTGGCGCCGCGCCCGCCGCCGTCCCGAGGGACCCGAGTCGCTGCGCGCGGTGCAGGTGCTCGAACACGTGCTGGGCCTGTCCCCGTCGTCCCTGGTGGTGCTGCTGGGCGCGCCCCGCCCGCGCGGCCGCTGGGTCACCCGGCCCGAAAGTCCGCACATCGCGCCACTGGTCGCCGAGTTCGACGACCCGGACGAGGGCCGTGGCGCGCTGATGTCCGCGCACGACGTCTTCACGGTGCGCGCCGACCGCACCGAACGCGGCGTCCGGTCCAGGGTGGTGCTGCGCGGGCTCACCGGACTGGTCCACCGCCACCTCGTGCGCTACCAGGCCGACGAGCCGGGCACCGCACCGGAACTGGCCGCCGTCGAGTTCTGCCGGGTCGGCCGGACGGTCGTCGACGCCGCCTCCGGCCTGATGGTGGCCGAGCTGCTGCTGGACCGGCCGCTCAAACCCGGCGAACACGCGATGGTCGAGTACGCGCTGTGCGCGCCGCCCGGCCCACCGGTCGAGTTCTACTCCCGTCGCCTCCGCGGCCCTGTGGGTGAGTACGCACAGCTCGTGCGGTTCGAAGGAGATCCGCCAGGCGACGTCCGCACGTTCCGCAAGGACGGCCCGGACGCACCCGAGCACACCACCGAACCCCTGCATGTGGGCCCGTCCGGGACCAGTGCCCTGATCGTGCACGACCTGAAGCCGTGCGTGGTCGGCACGCGCTGGCGCTGGTGACCGGTTTTTCACGGCATTGACCTCATTCCCGCACGCAGCGCGGCCCTTTTTCACACAATTGACGCGGCCGTTCCCGGTCCATTGCCGCGGCGGATTTCGGGATTCATCCTTTCGACCGGCACAACGCCGTGCCCACCCCGAAAGGCTTCCCCTGCATGATTTTCCACGTCATCGCCGCCGTGGCGGTCGCGTCGGCGGCCGCACTGGCCAGCCCGCCGCCCGCGACCGCCGCGGCGCTCTGCCCGCCCGCGCCGGAGTCCTGTGTGGACACCGAGCTCACCCTCGACCGGCTGCCCGCCGTCGGCGAGTCCGCGACCGCGACCCTGCACCTCCGTCCGAAGGCCCCTGTCGAACGGGCCCGGCTCGCCGTGCGGCTGCCCGCCGGACTGCGGCTGACCGACCGCGGCGGGTTGCCCGCACCCCGCGAGTCCGGACTCGGCTCGGTCGCCGAGCAGACCGTCGACCTGACCACCGCCCGCACCCTGCGCTTCACCGTCACCGCGCAGCAGGCCGGCCCCGCGCAGGTCGAGGCCACCGTGCGCACCGACGCGCGGCCACGTCCCGCCCGTGCCGCGGCGACCCTCACCGTCGGCGCCCGGCCAGGTTCGTCCACGACCGGTGCGGACGGCACCGGCCTCGCCGCGGTGTCCCGCACCGGCGTCCGGACGACCCAGGCCGCCGCGAACCAGGTGTGCGCCAAGGGCACCTACAGCCACGCGACGCCGAGCGGCACGTGGAAGCCCGTACGCAACGCCGGTGTCGCCGTCGAGGGACGTGCCACGGCAGGGTCCCCGGTCGTGACCTACGCGTCCGGCCTGACCGGTGTGCAGGACGGGTCGTACCGGCTGTGTTTCCCGGCCTCCGCCGCGTTGTCGCAGCTGTGGGTGCGTTTCACCGCCGACTCGGGCCTGTGGCAGGTGCGGCCGTTCACGACCTCCGACGCCTACCGCAGCTACACCGCGGCCAGGACCTCCGTGGCGGCCGGCACCGAGGTCGACTTCGGCGTCACCGTGCCGGCCGACTTCCAGATGCGCGGCTGGCGGGCGTTCGACACGATCACCCGGCTGTGGGGCGTGCACGGCACGAGCAGGTGCTGGACCAGTGCCGAGACCGGCGCCTGCCGCAAGCTCTCGATCTGGTGGCACGCGGACAGCACGGTCGGCGCGCACTGGGAGAACTTCGTCCCGATCCCGGACCGGCACGTCGAACTGGCCGCCGCCGACCCCGACTCCGAGCACCTGGTGGTCCACGAGGCGGCGCACGGGTTGATGGACGTGCTGCACCAGGGCTGGTGGCCCGTCACCGACTGCCCGAGCCCGCACTTCCCGAACCGGGTCAGCGGCTCGAAGTGCGGGTGGACCGAGGGCTTCGCCAACGCCGTGGCCGGGTACGTCATGGGAGACGGCAAGTACGTCTACGTCAACGGCGCCGAGGTCGACCTGATGAACACCCGCTGGTTCGACTCCTCGCAGGCGCCGTCGGCGACCAACCTGCAGAACGGCGACCAGGTGGAGGCCAGGGTCGCCGGTGCGCTGATCACGTTGTGGCGCAAGGTCGACGGCGGTCCCGTGCCGACGTTCGAGAGCCTGGCGGGCAACCGCACGAGCACCTTCCGCGAGTGGTTCCTCACCCGCCGGCCGGGCGCCGGGCTGGACGTGTCGGCGGCGACCCGCGACCTGGTCTACCGGCACACGATCGACTACCGCTCCGCCTAGGGAAACCCTCGGGGCCGGAACGGATTTGCATCCCACGCATCCCGATCCGGCCCCGGAGGCCTCTATACGGGTGCAGGTGAGTTCGCCCGGAGGAACCAGATGCCAGCAGCCACGCCGTCGTCCACCCCCGCGGTCCTGGTGGGCCGTGCCGCCGAACTGGGCCGGGCGCGGTCCGCCGTCGTGGGGTGCAGACCGGCGCTGGTGCAGGTGGAGGGCGAGGCGGGCGTCGGCAAGAGCCGCCTAGGGCGTGTCCTGCGGATCTTTCTCATGATCGTGTGCAGATGATGGTGTGTGGTCGGACGTGGTGAGCTGACAGACAAGGCCTGGGCGCGGATCGCGCCGTTGCTGCCCGCCCAGGGTGGGCAGCGTGGTGGGCGGTGGCGTAGCCACCGTCAGGTGATCAACGCGATCCTGTGGAAGGAACGCACCGGTGCGCCCTGGCGTGACCTGCCGGAACGGTATGGCCCGTGGAAGACCGCGCACGAGCGGCTGCGGAAGTGGACCGCGGACGGGACGTGGGACCGG
>NZ_DASVFL010000202.1:0-28231 GCF_036380075.1 Lentzea sp.
GATCGTCATGGTGGCCGCGTTCGTGCTGGTTTGGTTCTTGCGCGAGAAGCCGCTTTCGACCAAGTCCGGGCTTGAGCGGGTGGCTGACGCTGAGGCTGTGGCCATTCACTGAGTTCGGTTGAGTTGCGGAAGGGTCGTCCCCGGTGGGGCGGCCCTTTTCGTTTTTTGGGCGTGGTGGGTTCCGGCGTGGTTGCGTTGGCCGTGCGTCGGTTCCTGTTCCAGCGTGGTCATGCACCCCCGGACGAAAGATCGGGGTGGCATCGCCGCTGCGCGACGATCCGCGATTGGGGCTTGACTTCGGGGCCCTTGCGAGGCGCTGTGGTCGGCCGGAAAAGGCCGGACGCTTCGCGACCGGCCGAGCCCGAGAGGGGTAGCACCTCGCACCCAAAGTCAAGCCCCAATCGCACAAGAACGGGTGGGTTCACCGGCTCTGATCGGCGCAAGGAAAAGACGGCTCGCCTTCGGCATCGCTTGGAAGCGCGGGGTTTGTACGGCTCGCCTTCGGCATCGCTTGAGGAGTTGGCCGGTAGGACCGCGCCTAGCTGTTCCTGGCTGGGTCGGAGTGTCAGACCTGCTGAGTACGTTGGGTCGCGGGGGAGCCAAAACGCGAGGGGACCCCTGCGTGAGCCTGCTGATCCCCGAGCACCCACCGGCGGCGCCTCCCGGCAGGCAGTCCCGGAACGACAAAGGGCCGTCCCCCAACGGCGGGGACGGCCCTGGTGCGCACGCCTCAGTGGAACGTCTCGCCCCGCGCCTCGGCGTCCTTCAGGCGCTGGTAGGAGCGCTTGATCTCGGCCTCGGCCTCGGTGCGGCCCACCCAGGTCGCGCCCTCGACGCTCTTGCCCGGCTCCAGGTCCTTGTAGACCTCGAAGAAGTGCTGGATCTCCAGGCGGTCGAACTCCGCCAGGTGGTGGATGTCGCGCAGGTGCTCGTGCCGCGGGTCGAAGGCCGGGACGCACAGAACCTTGTCGTCGCCGCCCTTCTCGTCCGTCATGCGGAACATGCCGATGGCGCGGGCCGCGATCAGGCAGCCGGGGAACGTCGGCTCCTGGACGAGGACGAGGGCGTCCAGGGGGTCGCCGTCCTCACCCAGGGTGTTCTCGATGAACCCGTAGTCGGCGGGGTACTGCGTCGACGTGAACAACGTGCGGTCGAGGCGGATGCGACCAGACTTGTGGTCCACCTCGTACTTGTTGCGCACGCCCTTGGGGATCTCGATCAGGACGTCGAACTCCACTGGTCCTCGCTCATGTAGCCCATTCGTGACCCCACTAGTGTGGACCACGACGCCCTGTCAACCCTCATCGGAGCGGCGGCTCGAGGGTGTGAGATTGCCCGTACCGAGCAGACGGAGGTCCTCTTGCCGGACGAGCCCCAGTGGCCGACCGAGGACGACGACGCCGAGTCAGCCGGTGCGTCCTCCGAGGCGACGGTGCAGGTCAGCCGCCCGTCGGTGGACCAGCCGACGATGCGGTTCCCGTTGGCGTCCGTGCTGTCGACACCGTCCACACGGGAGCCGTTGCGCTCGTCGCCCGTCCGCGTCGTGCCCGTCGGCGGTCCGGGTGGAGCGAAGGGTCCCGGAGGTCCGCAGAGAGGTCCCGGCGGGTCTTCCGGCGCGTCGGGTGGTGGGAAGTCTCACGGCACGATTGGTCCAGAAGTCGGCCAACCTCGGCAGGTCCCGCAGTCCGAGCGCAAGACCGTGGACCTCGGCGCGACCGAACCGCCGCGAGCGACGCCCGTGCGGGTCCAGGCCGGCGAGAAGCCGCCGGTGGCCGAGCCGAGGGGCGACCAGACCCGCGTCGTGCCCAAGCCCGACGTCGCCAACGCCAAGACCGCGCGTGTCGACCAGCTGCCGATGACGAACCAGTCGTGGTTCGACCAGCCGGTCACGCCGGACCAGACCCGCAAGGACCAGCAGAGGCCCGAACAGCAACAGCAACAGCAGCAGCGCCCGCAGCCTCCCCGCCAGGAACCGCAGCCCATCGCGACCGTGCGGGTCGACCAGCTCCAGCGCCAGGAACCCGCCCGCTTCGAGCAGCAGCGGCCCGCCCCTCAGCGGCCGGAGCCGCCGAAGCCGCGGTCCCAGGACCTGCCCGTCACCGGGTACGACGAGGAGCCGGAGGACAGGCTCGCCGACGACGAGCCGGGGAAGAGCCGCAAGGCCCTCGTCGTCGTGCTCGGCCTGCTGGTCGTGGCGGCGCTGGTGGGCGCCACCGTCTACGCGGTCAACGAGTTCGGCGGCACCGAGGCCGTCCAGACCAGGCCGCCCGCGCCGCCGGCCGCCGTCCAGCAGCTGGTCAAGGCGGCGACGGCGGGTGCGCCGGCACCGTCGCCGGCGGGCGTGAAGCAGGCGCTGACCGGTCCGGCGGGCAACGGCGTCCTCGGCACGCTGACCGGCAGCGTCGTCGACCCCGCCAGCGGGTCGCCGCTGTGGCAGCAGGGGGACACGACGCCCGCGACCCCGGCGTCGAGCCTCAAGATCCTCACGGCGGCCGCTGCCCTGCTGAGCCTGGACCGGACCGACCAGCTGAGCACCAAGGTCGTCCAGGGCGCTGAGCCCGGTACCGTCGTGATCGTCGGCGGTGGCGACCCGACGATCTCCGGCGTGCCCGGCAGGTCCGTCTACCCCGGCGCCGCGACGCTCGACGACCTGGTCAACCAGGTCAAGCAGAAGGGCCCGGTCACCAAGGTCCTGTTCGACCTCAGCCGCTACACCGGCGAGGCGCTCGGGCCGCAGTGGGAGCAGGCCGACATCGGCGGCGGCTCGGTCGCGCCGATCGTGCCGTTCATGCTCGACGGCGGCCGGGTCGACCAGGCCAACGTCAACGGCGCCCGCACCGGCAGCCCCGGCCAGGCGGCGGCCGACGCGTTCGCTCAGCGCATCGGCGCTCCCGGTGCCACCGCGGGTGCTGCTCCGGCCGGTGCGCAGGTGCTGGGCGAGATCAAGTCCGCGCCGGTCGAGCAGCTCGTCGACAACATGATGCAGATCTCCGACAACGTCCTCACCGAGGCGGTCGCCCGCGAGATCGCGATCAAGTCCGGCAACGAGCCGTCGTTCGCGGGCGGCGTCAAGGCCGTGCGGGACGTCCTCACCAAGAACGGGTTCGACCTCACCGGCGCGACCTTCGTGGACGGCAGCGGGCTCTCCGCGACGAACAAGATCCCGGCCAAGCTCCTCACCGACGTCCTCACCGCGGCCGCCAAGCCCACGCTGGACGACCAGCGCACCGCGAAGCTGCGTCCACTGTTGACGGCGTTGCCGGTCGCGGGCGGCAGCGGCACGCTCGCCGGTCGCTACACGGGCAGCTCGGCGAACGGCAGGGGCTGGGTGCGGGCCAAGACCGGCACGCTCACCGGCGTCAACGCGCTCGCGGGCGTGGTCGTCGACGTCGACGGGCGGGTGCTGGTGTTCGCGTTCATGTCCGCGAGCGGCGGCAACCCGGAGACCGAGGTGCGCCCCGCGCTCGACGTGATGGCCGCTGCGTTGCGAGGCTGTGGCTGTTCGTAGCGGGTCGTGCGCAGGTAGCGTCGGAACCGTGAACGGCGCGACGGAGGCAGAGCTCGGCCCGGTGGACTGGGACCTGGCGGTTTCGACCGCCGTGCGTCTCGTGCGACCAGGGCCGGTGATCGGCAAGGACGAGGCCGACCACGTCGTCGGCAGGCTGCGCGAGCTCGCTCCGCAGGCCGAGGTCCACGTCAGAGAGCTGACGGGGCTGGGCCAGGGGCTGCCGCTGCTGCCGGGCGAGGTCGTGGACCGCCCCGCGTGGGTGAAGGCCGCCGCGCAGGGACTGGCGGCGCTGACCGGGCCCGCGATGACGCGTCCGAGCGGTCCGATGGCGAGCATCCTCGCGGGCACGGCCGGTGTGCAGGCCGGGATCGTGATGGCGTTCCTGTCCTCGCGGGTGCTCGGCCAGTACGACCCGTTCGGACCGGAAGACCAGCTCGCCGGGCGCCTGCTGCTCGTGGCGCCGAACATCGTTGGCGCGCAACAGGCCCTGGACGTCCCCGACGACGACTTCCGCATGTGGGTGTGCCTGCACGAGTGCACGCACCGCCTCCAGTTCACCGGCGTGCCGTGGCTGCGCCGGTACTTCTCCGACCAGGTCACCGCGCTGCTGTCCTCAATGGACGAGGAGCGGGCGCCGCTGCCCGAGGTGATCCGCGACTTCCGGCAGAAGCTGCGCGAGGGCGACGGCCCGATGGGGCTGGTCGACCTCATCCAGTCGCCGCAGCAGAAGGCCGTGCTGGACCGGCTGGTCGCACTGTCCACTTTGCTCGAAGGCCACGCGGACCACGTGATGGACGCGGTGGGCCCGAGCGTGGTGCCGTCCGTCTCGACGATCCGCGGCCGGTTCACCGCTCGCCGCAAGGGCGGTGGCCTGCTCGACCGGATCCTGCGGACGCTGCTGGGCGTCGAGGCGAAGGTGCGCCAGTACGAGGAGGGCGCCCGGTTCACCGAGTACGTCGTCGAACGCGTCGGCATGGACGGCTTCAACGCGATCTGGACGTCCGCGGACACCCTGCCGACCCGCGCGGAGATCGCCGAACCCATGGGCTGGCTGCGCCGCGTGGCCCCGTGAACGGACCGGTCGCCGAGATCAGGACGGCCGTCAGGAGGTTCCTCGACGAGGTCCGCCCGGACGCCGTGACCGTCGCGGTCTCCGGCGGCGCCGACTCCCTGGCGCTGGCCGCCTGCGTGGGACGGCTGCTGCCCGGCGCGTCCGCGGTGGTCGTCGACCACCAGTTGCAGCCCGGCTCGGCCGAGGTGGCGCTGCGGGCGGCAGCCCAGTGCGCCGAGTTCGGTCTCGTCGCACGCGTGGAGGCGGTGTCCGTGCAGGGACCGGGCGGTCCCGAGGCGGCGGCCCGCAACGCCCGTTACGAGGCGCTGAGACCGGCGCGGGGCGTGGTGCTGCTCGGCCACACCCTGGACGACCAGGCGGAGACCGTTCTGCTCGGCCTGGGCCGCGGTTCCGGTCCACGTTCGATAGCCGGAATGCGCGCGTACGACCCGCCGTGGGGCCGTCCGCTGCTCGGCGTCACACGGGCGGTCACCCGTGCCGCGTGTGTGGAGCAGGGCATCGAGGCGTGGGAAGACCCGCACAACACCGACCCGTCGTTCACGCGTGTGCGCTTGCGTTCGGAAGTGCTGCCGTTGCTGGAGGACGTGTTGCAGGGCGGCGTGTCGTCGTCGTTGGCACGCACGGCAGCACAGTTGCGCGAGGACTGTGACGCACTCGACTCTCTCGCGGCGGCCTTCAGCGGCGACTGCTGCGCCATCGACGACATAGCCGAATTGCCCGTGGCGCTGCGACGCAGAGTGCTCAGATCGTGGCTGATCGACGAAGGCGTGCCGGAACTGTCCGATTCGCACCTGCGACGTGTTGACGCACTGGTGAGTGAATGGCGCGGTCAGGGCGGTGTCTGGCTACCCGGCGGCTTTGTCGCGAGCCGCGCGCATGGCAGGCTCGTTGTGGAACCACAGTCTTAAGCAGAGGGGACCTGTCCGTGTACGACGGCGACATCGCATCCGTGCTCATCACCGAGCAGGAGATCAGCGACAAGGTCACCGAGCTCGCCGAGCAGGTCGCGGCTGATCACCCAGAAGGTGACTCCGACCTCGTGCTGATCACCGTGCTCAAGGGCGCCGTGATGTTCATGGCCGACCTCGCCCGCGCGCTGCCCGTCCCGGTGCAGCTCGAGTTCATGGCCGTTTCGTCCTACGGCTCCTCCACGTCGTCCTCCGGCGTGGTGCGGATCCTGAAGGACCTGGACCGCGACATCGCCGACCGCAACGTGGTGATCGTCGAGGACATCATCGACTCCGGACTCACGCTGTCGTGGCTGCTGAAGAACCTGCAGTCGCGCCGGCCCCGGTCGCTGCAGGTGTGCACCCTGCTGCGCAAGCCCGACGCGGTGAAGGTCGAGGTGCCGGTGAAGTACGTCGGGTTCGACATCCCCAACGAGTTCGTCGTCGGGTACGGGCTGGACTACGCGGAGCGGTACCGGGACCTGCCCTACATCGGGACGTTGGACCCGAAGGTTTATTCGAACTGACGGTTCGTTCGAGCCGCCGGGCGAGTTCCAGCGTGGTCTTGTTGCGTTGTCCCTGTGCCTGTTCCAGCGTGGGCGTGCACCCCCGGACGAATTAGAGGTGTTCATCGCCGCTGGCGCGTCGATAGCGATTGGGGCTTGACTTCGGGGCCCTTGCGAGGTGCTGTGGTCGGCCGGAAAACGGCCGGACGCTTCGCGACCGGCCGAGCCCGAGAGGGGTAGCACCTCGCACCCAAAGTCAAGCCCCAATCGCACAAGCGGGTGGGTTCACCGGCTCTTGTCGGCGTAAGGAAAGACGGCTCGCCTTCGGCATCGCGTTGGAGGTCGCTCGCCTTCGGCATCGGCTGAGAAACGAAACGCCGGGCCTCCCCTGCGGGAGACCCGGCGTTCGCCGTGTGAAAGCGGGATCAGCAGTTCGGGCGGCAGCGCCGCTGTGACACCGCGTCCAGCAGCACGCCGCGGATGTCCTCCGGGTTCTTGGCCTGGTAGGCCTTGCCGCCGGTGGCCGCGGAGATCGAGCGGAGCGCGTCCATGTCCACCTCGTCGCCCAGTCCGACCATGATGATCGGCACCGGCTTGGCGGGGTCGGACTCCCGCTTCAGGGTCTCGATCAGTGCGGCCGTGTCGATCGACGAGATGTCGTCGTTGCGGCCGTCGGTCATCAGGACGACGGAGTTGACCTTCGACGCGTCGTAGCCCGCCAGGACGTGCCGGAACGCCGCCAGGGTCGTGTCGTTCAGCGCGGTGCCGCCGCCGACGATGTTCGTCAGCTGCGAGGCGCCCGCCTCCAGGCGCTTGCGCCTCGCCACGCCTGCCAGGGGTTCGCCCAGCGGGCCGATCGGGACCAGTTCGATCCAGTCGTTCGGCGGCTTCTTGTCGGTCGAGAACGCCCACAGGCCGATCTGGGTGGTGTCCGGCAGCATCGAGAGCGCGGTCATCGAGGCCTCGGTGGCCGCCTCGATGCGGGTCTTGCCGTTGCCGCTCTTCTCGATCATCGAGCCGGAGACGTCGATGACGGTCAGCATGCGCATGTCGAGGCTGATGGCGCCCCAGGTGCGCAGCAGCTCCGACACCTGGTCGGCGTTCGGGGTCTCGATCAGCTTCACGTCGCCCGCCTGCACGCCCTCGACGTCGGTCGACCACTTGGCCGGCGCGGCGCCCTGGACGGTGCGGAAGCCCGCCTCGCCGAAGCGCTTGGAGGTGTCGGCCGAGCGCAGGACCTTCTCGAACTCCGCCGCCGCCTCGCCGATGCCCTCCGGCTCGTTCGCGCGGGAGACGCGGACCAGCGGGTAGTCGAACGAGAGCGTGCCCTCCTTCGGCGGGGCGCCCACGACCACGTTGTCCTTCACCGACCGGTTGTTCGCCACGACGGACTGCTCGGTGGCGGCGAAGAGCGGGGCCTTGTCCGCGTCGGTGGTGACCTTGCCGAACGAGTCGCGGACCGACGGGACGGCGCTGCGGCCCACGCGCAGCAGGGTGCCGACGAGCTCCGGCTTCGGGGTGCCGTCCGCGTTGCCGAGCAGGGTGCGGATCACGAACAGGGAGGCGAGGCCCTCCGACGTCATCGTCGGGTCGCTCATCGAGATCTGCACGCGCGGGTCGACGACCTTCGACCACGAGACGGGCTGGACCGGGAAGCCGATCTTGGACATGGCCTGCTGGGAGCCGGCCATCACCAGCGGGCTGGACGCCAGCGAGGGCTTGATGTCCAGCTTCGGGGCCTCCGGACCGGTCTCGGCCGACTGGCGCTGCGCCTCCGCGGCCCACATCGACGAGTCGGGGATCCACAGGGAGTGCGGGTTGATCTGCGCGGTCGGCAGCTCGTTGGCCACGTCGGCCGCGTTGCGCGACTCGACCTGGACCTGGACGCACCGGCCCTTCACGACCGGCTGCGACCGCTGGTAGTCCTGGGCGGCCCCGTTCACCACGTCCAGGGCGGCGGGGGTGACGGCGACCTTCAGCGGCAGTGCGCCGGAGCAGTCGGCACCACTGGTGACACGCAGTGCCACAACTGTGACGCCTGCCGCCGCGACCACTCCGAGCAGGGCGCCCACGGGGAGGGCCACCCGCCGGAACAAGCCGGGGGAGGTGTGACGTGCTGACATACAGTTACTTACCTTCGGTCACGTGTTCACTCTTTCGAGTGGCGGGGAAACACTCGGGGGAGGAATGAGGATGACATGTGACCCACAAACGTAATGAGATGGCGTGACCTGCGTCACTCGTCTGGACGGCGGTATTTGTTCCGGATGAACCAAACTGCGTGAACATGCGTGGCGGGGGTCACGGGTGGGAACCCGGAACCGTCCCCGCCCGTTGGTTGCTCAGTACCCGACCAGCGGGCGGTAGGCTGGTCGGACGCGGTATGTGGGTCTTCCACTGCCCGACGCGCAAGTCAGGGAGGGTCGAGGCCGCCCGCCGGCCGTAAGTGCATGGACCGCAAGCGCCTGCTTCGCAACCCGCTGCTGTGGATCGCTGCGGTGTTGCTGCTCTACTTCGTCTTCACCGTGCTCTTCGACGACTCACGGGGCTACCACCAGGTCAAGACTTCCCAAGCTCTCGCGCAAGTCCGCGAGGGCAACGTCAAGGAAGCCACGATCGAGGACAAGGAGCAGCGTCTCCGACTCACCCTCAAGGACGGGGCCTCGTTCGAGGGCAGCAACCGCCTGATCACGCAGTACCCGGCCAGTGCGACGGACGAGATCTTCAACGTCCTCGACCAGGCCGGCAACAAGCCGACCGTCGAGACCAAGGTCAGCCAGGAGTCCATCCTGATGCAGATCTTGATCTACCTCGTGCCGCTCGGCCTGCTGTTGCTGCTGCTCATGTGGATGATGAACAACGCCCAGGGCGGGGGTAACCGCGTCCTCAACTTCGGCAAGTCCAAGGCGAAGCAGCTGTCGAAGGACATGCCGAAGACGACGTTCGCCGACGTCGCCGGTGCCGAGGAGGCCGTCGAGGAGCTCGAGGAGATCAAGGACTTCCTCCAGAACCCCGGCCGCTACCAGGCGCTCGGGGCGAAGATCCCGAAGGGCGTGCTGCTGTACGGCCCGCCGGGAACCGGCAAGACGCTGCTCGCCAGGGCCGTCGCCGGTGAGGCCGGGGTGCCGTTCTACTCGATCTCCGGTTCGGACTTCGTCGAGATGTTCGTAGGTGTCGGTGCCTCGCGTGTGCGCGACCTGTTCGAGCAGGCCAAGCAGAACGCGCCGTGCATCATCTTCGTCGACGAGATCGACGCGGTCGGCCGCCACCGCGGCGCCGGCCTCGGCGGAGGTCACGACGAGCGCGAGCAGACCCTCAACCAGCTGCTCGTCGAGATGGACGGCTTCGACTCGCGCGGCGGGATCATCCTGATCGCGGCGACGAACCGCCCCGACATCCTCGACCCCGCGCTGCTGCGCCCCGGCCGCTTCGACCGCCAGATCCCGGTGTCCGCACCGGACCTGAAGGGCCGCAAGCAGATCCTCCGGGTGCACTCGAAGGGCAAGCCGCTCGCCGCGGACGCCGACCTCGACGGACTCGCGAAGCGCACCGTCGGGTTCTCCGGCGCCGACCTCGCGAACGTCATCAACGAGGCGGCACTGCTCACGGCGCGCCAGAACGGCAACACCATCACCGCCGGCGCCCTCGAGGAGTCGGTGGACCGCGTGATCGGCGGTCCGGCCCGCAAGAGCCGGATCATCTCCGAGAAGGAGAAGAAGATCACCGCGTACCACGAGGCCGGGCACGCCCTGGCCGCGTGGGCGATGCCGGACATCGACCCGGTCTACAAGGTCACGATCCTCGCCCGCGGCCGCACCGGCGGCCACACCCTCTCGGTGCCGGAAGAGGACAAGGACCTGATGACCAGGTCCGAGATGATCGCGCGACTGGTGTTCGCACTGGGTGGCCGGTCCGCCGAGGAGCTCGTGTTCCACGAGCCCACGACGGGTGCGTCCAACGACATCGAGCAGGCGACGAAGATCGCCCGCGCGATGGTCACCGAGTACGGCATGAGCGCGAGGCTCGGCGCCGTGAAGTACGGGCAGGAGCAGGGCGAGCCGTTCCTCGGGCGCTCGGCCGGCCGCCAGGCGGACTACTCGCTGGAGGTCGCGCACGAGATCGACGAGGAAGTGCGCAAGCTCATCGAGGCCGCGCACACCGAGGCGTACGAGGTGCTCAACACCTACCGCGACGTCCTCGACGACCTCACGCTCGAGCTGATCGACAAGGAGACCCTGCACCAGAAGGACCTGGAGCGGATCTTCGCCCGCGTCGAGAAGCGGCCGCGCATCACCCAGTTCAACGACTTCGGTGACCGCACGCCGTCCGACATCCCGCCGGTCAAGACCCCCGGCGAGCTCGCCAAGGAACGCGGCGAGCCGTGGCCGCCCGTCGTCGAGGACGCGATCGAGGAGGAGCTGAAGCAGGAGGACGCCTCCGCCTCGGAGCCGCCCACCGAGCAGCTGCCCGCGCAGAACGGCACGAACGGCGTGCACCAGCCCGGCCAGCCGGCCAACCAGTCGGGTCCGCCGAACTACGGCGCCCCGCCCGGATGGACCCCGGCGACCGTTCCCGGCGGCAAGCCGCACAACGTCTGGGAGCCGAAGAAGCCGCAGCCCGACCAGGACGAGCGGCAGTGACCGAGCAACACCAGCTCGACGGAGACGCCGGCCTCACCCACCACGGGGAGGCCGGCGTCTCCGCGCGACGGGTCTTCGACCAGGCGCGGGCCGAGGCCGCGGTGCGCGAGCTGCTGATCGCGTGCGGTGAGGACCCGGAGCGCGAGGGTCTGCTCGAGACACCCGCACGGGTGGCGCGGGCCTACCGGGAGTTGTTCGCAGGCCTCTACACCGACGCGGACGCCGTGCTGGCCAAGACGTTCGACGAGAGCCACGAGGAGCTCGTCCTCGTCACGGACATCCCGATGTTCAGCTTCTGCGAGCACCACCTGCTGCCGTTCCACGGCGTCGCGCACGTCGGGTACATCCCGAACGAGAAGGGCCGCGTCACGGGCCTGTCGAAGCTCGCGCGGCTCGTCGACCTCTACTCGAAGCGGCCGCAGGTGCAGGAGCGGCTGACGTCGCAGGTCGCGGACGCGCTGGTGCGCAAGCTCGAACCGCGCGGCGTGATCGTCGTGGTCGAGGCCGAGCACCTGTGCATGGGCATGCGCGGTGTGCGCAAGCCCGGTTCGCGCACGACGACCTCGGCGGTGCGCGGGTTGCTGCGCACGTCCGCGTCCACGCGGGCGGAGGCGATCGAGCTGATCAAGGGCCGGACGCGGTGACCGGCCTGCCCCGGCCCGGCCGCTGCGCCGTGATGGGCGTGCTCAACGTGACGCCCGACTCGTTCTCCGACGGCGGCCGCTACCTCGACCGGCGGGACGCGGTCGCGCACGGCGTCGAGATGTTCGAGCGCGGCGCCGACCTGATCGACGTGGGCGGCGAGTCGACGAGGCCCGGCGCCGAGCGCGTCGACCCCGACGAGGAGATCGCCCGCGTCGCACCGGTGATCCGCGCGCTGGTCTCCGAGGGTGTGCCGGTCAGCGTGGACACGATGCGCGCCGCCGTCGCCGCGGCGGCGCTGGAGGCGGGCGCGTCGATCGTGAACGACGTGTCCGGCGGCCTGGCCGACCCGGAGATGGCGAAGGTCGTCGCCGACGCCGGCGTGCCGTACGTGCTGATGCACTGGCGTGGGCACAGCACGGAGATGGACTCGTTGGCGCGCTACGACGACGTGGTGAGCGACGTGCGCGACGAGCTTTTGCAGCGCGTCGAGACCGCGATGGCCGCGGGCGTCGCGGAGTCGTCGATCGTGCTCGACCCCGGCCTCGGTTTCGCGAAGCTCGGCGACCACAACTGGGAGCTGTTGCAGCGCCTGGACGAGCTGGTCGAGCTGGGCTTCCCGGTGCTGGTGGGGGCGTCGCGCAAACGCTTCCTCGGCACGTTGCTCGGCGGCCGTCCGCCGGACGGCAGGGAGGACGCGACCGCGGCGGTGTCCGCGCTGGCCGCGTTCAACGGTGCGTGGGGTGTGCGGGTGCACGACGTCGACCGGACGCTGGACGCGGTCGCCGTCGCCGGTGCGTGGAGGCGGGGACATGGCTGACCGGATCGCGTTGACGGGCCTGCGGGTGCGCGGCCACCACGGCGTCTTCGAGCACGAGAAGCGCGACGGGCAGGAGTTCGTCGTCGACATCACGCTGTGGCTGGACCTCTCGTCGGCGTCCCGCACGGACTCGCTCGCGGAGACCTACCACTACGGCGAGCTCGCGGAGATGGCCGCGGCGATCGTCGCCGGCGAACCGTACGACCTGATCGAGGCGGTGGCCGGGCGCATCGCCGACGAGGCCATGAAGGACACGCGGCTGCACGCGGCCGAAGTGACGGTGCACAAGCCGTCCGCGCCGATCCCGCTGACGTTCGACGACGTGTCGGTGACGATCCGCCGCTCCCGCCGGCTGGCAGCGCCGTTGCCCCCCAAGGAATCCCGGTGACCCGCGCGGTCCTCTCGCTCGGCTCCAACCTCGGTGACCGCCTCGCGTTCCTCCAGTCCGCGGTGGACGGGTTGCGGCCGTTCGTCGTCGCGGTGTCGCCCGTCTACGAGACGGCGGCGTGGGGCGTCGAGGACCAGCCGGACTTCCTCAACGCCGTCGTGGTCGTCTCCGCGGACGACGTCGACGAGTGGGGCTGGCTGCGCCGCGGTCAGGCGCTGGAGAACGCCGCCGGGCGCGTGCGGGAGAAGCGCTGGGGACCCCGCACGCTGGACGTGGACGTGGTTTCGGTGGACGGGGTGACCTCGGACCACCCGGAGCTGCTCCTGCCGCATCCTGGGGCATTTGAGCGTGCGACGGTCATCATCCCGTGGCTCGACGTGGAGCCTGATGCGGTTCTGCCCGGCCGCGGACCCGTTGCGGCGCTGGAGTTCTCTTCGGACGGTGTGCGGCGGCGCGACGATCTCGTGCTTTCGGGTTGGATGGACTCGTGAGGTTCACCCAACCCCGCGACCTCGTGGCCGTCGCGATCATCGCCGGGATCCTGGCGCACCTGCTGCTGCGGCTCTCGTACGACTCACTGCCGCCGTTGCCCGTCCTGGCCGGGTCGACGCTGTTCGTCATCGCGGTCGTGGAGGCCGTGTTCGCGTTCTCGTTGCGCGCCAGGATCCAGCGCCGCGCCGGAGCTCGTCCGGTGCAGCCGCTGACCGCCGCGCGAGCGGTCGCATTGGCAAAGGCTTCGTCCGTTTTGGGTGCTTTGATGTTCGGCGCCTGGGCCGGGTTGCTGATCTTCGTGATCCCCGTCCGCGACTCGTTCCCCGCCGCCTCGAACGACCTGGTGGCGGCGGTCGTCGGGGTGGTCTCGGCGCTACTGCTGACGGCGGCGGCGCTGTGGCTGGAGCACTGCTGCAAGACGCCCAATGACGGTGCCGGAAACGAGATAGATACCCGGCCGTAGGTCTCAGTCCCATAACTACGCGGTACCGTAGTGCGCATGACCGGGCGAGGCGCGTCGATCGACGACGAGCAGGAAGATCACGGTCGTGGCTCCGGGCGGTTGCTCTTAGTAGCGGCATTGGCGCTCGCCCTCGTGGCCGCGGCGGTGCTCGTGCTGAGCGACAGCGCCCGCATGCTGCGTCTGGCCGTGGTCGCTGCTCTGTGGGCAGCACTGGTGGGTGCTTTCCTGGCCGCCAGGTACCGCCGTCAGGTCACTGAACGTGACGACGAGGTGGCCGACCTCCAGTCCGTCTACGAGCTCGAGCTCGAGCGCGAGGTCGCGGCCCGGCGCGAGTACGAGCTGGAGATCGAGTCCGAGACGCGCAAGCGCATCGAGGAGGAGTCCCGCGCGGACATCGAGGCGTTGCGGGCCGACCTACACGCCCTGCGCGACAACCTCCAGGCGTTGCTGGGCGGCGACGTCCTCGTCGAACGCGTCGCGCTGCGCGCCGAGTCGACCAGGCTGCGCGCCCTCGCCTCGGACGCGGCCCGCCTGACGACGGGTGCCGAGAAGCGGATCATCAACGCGATCTCCGCGTCGTCGGTGCCGCCGGAGAAGCCGTCCGAGCGCACCGAGCTGATCGAACGCGTCGCCCACGAGGCCAAGGTGCAGCCGCCGCGCCGCGAGCCCGCCCGTCCCGAACCGGCCCGCCCCGAACCCACCCGCGCCTCACCGCGCCCGCAGCCGGCTGTGGCCCGCCGCGAGCCCGTGAAGGCCGCGAAGCAGGAACCGGTCCGCCCGCAGCCCCGCACGTCCGCCGCCGCGGCGGTGTCGGCCAGGCTCGGCGGCGCCAAGCCCGCTCCGGTGCCCCCGCCGACCGTGAAGGCCCCGCCCGTCCAGGCACAGGCACAGGCACAGGTGCAGCGCACCGAACGGGTGCAGCGCCCGCCGGCCCAGCCCCCGGTGAACAACCGGACCGAGGCGCTGGCGCGACCGGAGCAGCCGCCGAAGGCGCCCGTCGTGAAGCCGGTGGAGGCCCGCAAGCCCGAACAGCCCCGGTCCCGCGTCGCCGAGCGGACCGCGATGATCGACCCGAAGTCGTTGCAGCAGGCCGGTGGTGGCCGCCGCCGCGCCGACGACCGTCCTGCCCCCGCCGCACCCGCGCCCGTCCAGGACAGCGGCTCGTGGGAGACGATCAAGCCGGACAGCCCCGCCGCCGGTGGCCGCAGGCGTTCCGAGGAGCCCCCGGCCCGCCGCACGAAGTCCGAGGACTCGCTGGTGTCGCTGCCGCCCGTCGGCCGCCGCTCTGCCTCGGAGCAGTCGTCGGCCCGCCTGCCGGTGGTCGCGCCGGGCCGTCGTTCCGTCGCGGACGAGCCCCCGGTGTCCGGCCGCCGGGTGGCCGAGGACTCCTCCACGCGCCTGCCCGTGGTGTCGTCCGGCACCGGCCGCCGCGCGGCCCCGGAAGACCCGTCGGGCGCGCACGCGGACGGCAAGTCGGTGAGCGAGCTGCTGGCGTCCCTGGGCGGAGGCGACGCACCGCGCCGCCGTCGCCGCCGCGACGACTAGGTCCCGCTACTTGTCGATGTCGCCGACGATGACGGCGAACGAGCTCAGCACGCCCGGCAGGTCGTCCACCTTCGTGCCGGGCAGCAGCGCCGACAACGCCTGAACGTTGTTGAACGACGGCGTGCGCAGCTTGAGCCGCCACGGCGTCTTCTCGCCCCGTGACGACAAGTGCACTCCGGACGTCCCCAACGGCGCCTCGACACGCGTGTAGACCGAACCCTCGGGCGCCTTGATGGCCTTGGGCAGCCGCACGTTCACCGGTCCCGCCGGCAGCTGGTCCAGGCACGCCGTCGCCAGCTCCGTCGACAGCCGCACCTCGTCGAGGAGGTTGCGCACCCGTGCCGCGGCGTCGCCCTCGGTGCGGACCACCGGGGTCACGTCCAGGGCCTTGTAGGCCGGCAACGGGTCGTCGCGCCGCAGGTCGAAGTCCACGCCGCTGGCCCGCCCGATCGGCCCGGTGACACCGTAGGCGAGCGCGTCGTCCTCGCTCAGGACGCCGAGCCCCTCGAGCCCGCTGAAGTCGATCTCCAGGGTGTTGACGTCCACAGTGGACAGGAATTCGGCGACCCTGCCCGTCCAGCCGGCCGGCACGTCCTCGCGCAGGCCGCCGATCCTGTTGAACATGAAGTGGATCCGGCCGCCGGACGCCTCCTCCATCAGGGCTTGGACGCCCTCGCGGTAGGTCGCGGCGTTGGGGGACAACGGTGTCAGGAACACCATGTGCGCCATCAGCCGATTGAGTTCGCACAGCAGCACGCGCAGCCATTGGGCCCGTGCGGGGACGTCCATGCCCGTCATGCGCTCGACGGCCAGCGCCACGGCCAGCTCGTTGCAGAAGGCGGACAGCCAGTCGTGCCGGTTGGCGAGCGTGAGGACCTGCCGGTAGTCGCGCACCTCGAAGAGCTTCTCGGCGCCGCGGTGCAGGTGCCCGACGAGCGGCTCGGCCGCGGTGATCACCAGGTCCGGCGTGACGGTCAGGCGCAGGCGGTAGGCGCCGTGGGCCGACGGGTGCAACGGGCCCAGGTCGATCACGCGGTCCACGCCCAGGTACTGGGCGCCTGCTCCTACGCCGACGGTGATCTGCTCGCTCACCGGAGCATGGTTTCACGGCCGTAGGGGTGGGACGTGGCAGGTGGGGTGCTCACGCCCTCGTGACCGCGAAGAGGAAGCACCCGTGCGACAGGCTTCGCACCTGCACCGACTCGATCGAAGGATCGTTGAACAATTCCTCGATCGCACGGTCGAACGATCCAGGCGACACCACCGCGCCGTCATGGATCTGACCTGCGGCGTTGTAGGAACGCAGGATCCGGGGATTGTTCAACAATTCGACGGGGAGACGATCCAACGCAGGCGCGTCAGGGCACTCCACGTGCGTGAAGACCGGACCGACCTCCGCGTAAGGTCCCTTGCCGGAAGCAGGCGAGTAGCGGAACAGCCACACCGGCTCGTCCGGCAGCGACTTCCGCAGACAGCACCGCAACGGCACGTCGGGCTCGGAAGCCCGGTACTCACGACCGGCGTCGGACAGAGCGGCGGCAGGCAGAACGTTGTGGATTCGCACGAGGAAGAACGATCGTCCTCAGGCAGGCGAAATGCTGGCGGGATTCGGACGCCAGGGCGGCAGCGCGGGGAGCAGGTCGGCGACGTCCACCCCGCGCCCGTGCAGCAGCCACCCGAACGCCCCCAGCCCGGCCGGGTCCCGCAGCTCCGCGATCCGCCCGGCCCTGGCCGCCGACTCCAGCCAGTCCCACCCCGACCCGGACACCGACCCGTTCAACCCCAACGCGCGCAACGCGTCCCGCTGCGACACCAGCACGAAGTCCCCACCGGCGGCGGCAGCGCAGGCGTCCAGAGCGACGTGCGCGGTGATGTCGCAGGACCCGTCGAACACCGGCGGAACCTGACGTCCCCCGCGGTACCCGGTCAGCGTGAACCGCCGCGACGACACCAGGTGCCCGTAGTCGATCGCCAGAGCCGCCCCGCGCACCGACGCCACCGCCGCTGCCCAGGCGGCGTCCCTGGGCGCCCCCACCTCGGCCTGCTCGCCGGGCCCCAGCGAAGGCCACCACCGGGCGATCCACGGGTCCGGAGAAGGCCCCGTCACCACCGGGCACGGAATCGAGTCGAGCCATTCGTGGCCGACCAGCAACCCGACGCACGGCGGAATCGAAGTCGTCCACCGAACCCCCGGCAGCGAAACGGGCGGACCGAGCTCCACGGCCGTCACCCGCAACCGCGCGGCCAGCGACCCCGAAGCCAGCGAACGCACCGCGGCAGCCAGCTCGCCGCCCCCGGCGCCGACGTCGACGAAGTCCACGACCGGGGGATTTCCCAGTGCGGTGTCCACCCGCGCCAGCAGCTCCACCAGCGCCTCGGCCAGCTCCGGACCGACCAGCGGAGACGTTCGGAAGTGCGAGAACGGCTTCTCGCCGCGGGCGAAGAAACCGCCGGGACCGTACAGCGCGGCGTGCCAAGCGGCTTCCCAGTCGAACACCGGACAAGTGTGCATCTAAGGTCATTTCTCGTGACCGACGCCGACCTCACGCCGACGCCGACGAAGAAGCGCATCGAGCAGCGCCGCTGGACCGTCCTGTTCCCCGTCGTGGCCCTGATCGCGCTGGCCGCGGCCGGGCTCGTGCTGTTCGCGCTCGGCACGTCGAGCATCGGCATCGAGCCGCTGCTCGTGGGGGCCGCCGCGGCGCTGATCCCCGTCGCGTTCGTGGTGAGCGCCTTCCTGTGGATCGACCGGTGGGAACCGGAACCGGCGAAGATGCTGCTGTTCGCGTTCATCTGGGGTGCGTGCGGGGCGACGATCACCTCGCTCGCGTTCAACCAGACCAGCCGCGTGCTCGGCGACCTGCTGACCAACGACGGCACGACGTTCACCGCCGTCGTCGGGGCGCCGATCGTCGAGGAGGCGACCAAGGCGGTGTTCCTGATCGCCGTGTTCGCGCGGCGGCGGCACGAGTTCGACGGCGTCGTCGACGGCATGGTCTACGCGGGCATCACGGCCGCGGGCTTCGCGTTCACCGAGAACATCTGGTACTTCGGGCGGGTCTTCCTCGCCGACGGGCTGGGCGGCATGGGCGGTGGCGTGATCGCGCTGTTCGTCCTGCGCGGGGTGCTGTCGCCGTTCGCGCACCCGCTGTTCACGGCCATGACGGGCATCGGTGTCGGCATCGCGGCCAGCACGCGTCACGCCACGACCCGCGTCCTCGCACCGATCGGCGGCTACCTCACGGCGGTCGGGCTGCACTCGCTGTGGAACTTCTCGACGACCGTCGGCACCGGGTCCGACTTCATCAACCTGTACTTCCTGATCATGGTGCCGGTGTTCGCCGGCGCCGTCGCGATCGTGGTGTGGCAGCGGCGCCGTGAGCAGCGGATCGTGGCGGGGCAGCTCGCCGCGATGGCGCAGAACAAGTGGATCGCCAACAGCGAGGTGGCGCTGCTGGCGAGCCTCAACGGCCGCAGGAACTGGCTGCGGGCGGTCAAGCGCAAGTCCGGTGACGCCGCCGCCAAGTCCGTGCGGAGCTACCAGATCGCGGTCACGGAGCTCGCCTTCCTGCGCCACCGCATCGAGCAGGGGACGGGCGGCCAGAGCGCCGAGCAACGCCACGGGGTGCTGCTCGACGCGCTCCACGCCGCCAGGGCCGCCGCCCGCCGGTGAGTCCTGTCACCGGCGGGGCCACCGCCGGGAACAGCGGATTACCCTCGGCGGCGTCGTCCGGTACCCGCACCAGGGACTGGAACGTCAGAAGGAGTTAGTCGCATGGACGCGACCCCACGTCCGGCCAGGCTCGCCGTCGGTGTCATCTCGGCAGGCCGGGTCGGTTCGGTGCTGGGCGCCGCGCTGGCCAGAGCGGGCCACGTGGTCGCCGGCACGTCCGCCGTCTCCCAGGCCTCCCGCAACCGCGCGGAGGAGCTGCTGCCCGGCGTCCCCGTCGAAGACCCCACCGAGGTCGCGAAGCGCGCCGACCTCGTGCTGCTGGCCGTGCCGGACGACGAGCTGGCGGGCCTGGTCAAGGGCCTCGTCGCCACGGAGTCGCTGCGCGCGGGCCAGATCGTCGTGCACACCAGCGGCGCGCAGGGCGTGAACGTGCTGCGGCCCGCCGCCGAGATCGGCGCCCTCACGCTCGCGCTGCACCCCGTCATGACCTTCACCGGCCGCGAGGAGGACCTCCAGCGGATGCGCGCCGCGTGCGTCGGCGTGACGGCCGCGGACGGCGACGAGGTCGCGTGGAGCGTCGGCGAGGCGCTGGTCGTGGAGATGGACGCCGAACCGGTCCGCGTCCCCGAGGCCGTCCGCCCGCTCTACCACTCCGCGCTGGCCCACGGCGCGAACCACCTGATCACGCTCGTGCGCGACGCCGCGGACCTGCTCACGAACTCCGGTGTCGCCAACGCCGAACGCCTGCTCGGCCCGTTGCTGTCCGCCGCGCTCGACAACGCGCTGCGCCACGGCGACAGGGCCCTCACCGGTCCGGTCGCCCGCGGCGACACGGGTACCTTGCGGGGGCACCTCGGCGTGCTGGCCGAGCAGGCGCCCGAGATCCTGCCCAGCTACCGCGTGCTCGCCCGCCGCACCGCCGACCGGGCCGAGCACTCCGGGCTGCTCAAGCCCGACGCGGCCGACGACGTTCGCACCACTCTTGAGGACTGACGTGACCAAGCCACTGACCAAGGACGACTACCGCCCGGACGACGTCACGGTGCACCGCGACCCCGCGCGGCTGAACAGGGTCATCAGGGCCCTGCGCAACGCCGGCCGCAACGTCGCGCTCGTGCCGACCATGGGCGCCCTGCACGCCGGCCACCGGCAGCTGATCCGCGAGGCGCAGGTCATGCAGAACACGGTGGTCGTCGTGTCGATCTTCGTGAACCCGCTGCAGTTCGGCCCGAACGAGGACCTGGCCAAGTACCCGCGGCAGTTCGAGTCCGATGTGGACATCTGCCGCGACGAGCGCGTCGGCATCGTCTTCGCGCCTTCTGTCGAGGACATGTACCCCGAAGGATCGGGTTCCGGGGGCGCGCAGGTCACCGTGCACCCCGGGCCGCTGGGCGACGAGCTGGAGGGCGCGGTCCGCCCCGGCCACTTCGCGGGCGTGCTGACCGTGGTGTCGAAGCTGTTCAACATCGTGCAGCCCACGTACGCGGTGTTCGGGCAGAAGGACTACCAGCAGCTCCAGCTCATCCACCGGATGGCGCGCGACCTCAACTTCCCGCTGGACGTCGTCGGCGTGCCGACCGTCCGCGAGCACGACGGCCTCGCGCTGTCGTCGCGCAACGCCTACCTGTCCGAGGAAGAGCGCCACCACGCCGTGACGCTGTCGGCAGCTCTCACCGCCGGCGCCCACGTCAGCGCGCAGGGCGCGGACGCGGTGCTCAAGGCCGCGCACGACGTGCTGGCGCAGGTGCCCGAGGTCGAGCTCGACTACCTGGAGCTGCGCGGGGTCGACCTCGGTCCCGCGCCGGAGAACGGCGACGCGCGGCTGCTGGTCGCGGCGCGCGTCGGTTCCACCCGCCTGATCGACAACATCGCGGTGTTGCTCGGCGAAGGCGACGAGTAGGGGGATGCCATGTTCCGCACGATGCTGAAGTCCAAGATCCACCGCGCGACCGTGACGCAGGCCGACCTGCACTACGTCGGCTCGGTGACGGTGGACGAGGACCTGATGGAGGCCGCCGACCTGCTGGCGGGCGAGCAGGTCGCCATCGTCGACGTCACCAACGGCGCACGTCTGGAGACCTACGTCATCCCCGGCGAGCGCGGCACCGGCGTGCTGGGCATCAACGGCGCGGCGGCGCACCTCGTGCACCCCGGCGACATCGTGATCCTCATCGCGTACGGGCAGATGGACGACGCCGAGTCGCGCGCCTACAGGCCGCGGGTCGTGTTCGTGGACGCCGACAACAAGGTCGTCGACCTCGGCTCCGACCCCGCGCACGCGCCGGAGGGCTCCGGTCTGGTGAACGGGTCCACGAGCGGACTCTCTTCTGAGACCGTTGAGGCGACCGCGCTGGACGCGTTGATCAAGACCGAGAACTGAGGAACCACAAGTGCTGCTCGCCATCGACGTCGGCAACACCAACATCGTGCTCGGCCTGTACGACGGGGTCGGCGACTCGGCCCCGCTCGTGCGCGACTGGCGGATGCGCACCGACGCCAGGATGACCGCCGACGAGCTCGCGCTGACCATGCGCGGCCTGCTCGGCGAGTACGCCGACAAGATCACCGGCATCTCCGCGCTGTCCACCGTGCCCGCGGTGCTGCGCGAGCTGCGGGTGATGCTCGGCCGCTACTACGACGCCGTGCCGAAGGTGCTGGTCGAGCCGGGCGTGAAGACCGGTGTGCCGCTGCTCGTCGACAACCCGAAGGAGGTGGGCTCCGACCGCGTGATCAACACGCTGGCGGCGCACCACCTCTACTCGACCTCGTGCGTCGTGGTCGACTTCGGCACGTCCACGAACCTCGACGTGATCTCGTCGCGCGGCGAGTTCCTCGGCGGGGCGCTGGCTCCCGGCATCGAGATCTCGGTCGACGCGCTGGCCGCCCGCGCCGCGCAGCTGCGCAAGGTCGAGCTGATCAAGCCGCGCAACGTGATCGGCAAGAACACCGTGGAGTGCCTGCAGTCCGGCATCGTCTACGGGTTCGTCGGCCAGGTGGACGGGCTGGTGCGCAAGATCACCGAGGAGCTCCAGCAGACCGACCCCGGTCCCGTGACGGTGATCGCCACGGGCGGGCTCGCCCCGCTGGTCGTCTCCGAGTCCTCGACGATCGCGCACCACGTGCCCGACCTGACCCTGCTGGGGTTGCGCCTGGTCTTCGAGCGCAACATGCCGGCGGCTACTCGCTGACGCGCACCATCCGGAACACCTCGGCCACCAGCGGGACGTCGACCGGCCCGTTCGACGTCTCCTGGCGGTCGCGCAGGAACGCCAGCATCTTGTCGGTGATCGCCGCTCGTTCCTCGTCGTCGATGACGAGCAGGCGCGAGTGGGTGTTGATCCAGGCCGCGATCGCCTCCGGCGAGTCGCGGTGGTGCGCGTGCGGGAACGTCGCGCGTTCCTCCGGCGTGAACGACGGGTGCCGCAGGACGTCGACCGGGTCGTGCCGCTGCGACTCGACGCTGCTCAGCGACACCTGCTCGAGCTCGGTCAGCCACTCGCAGGCCGGGTCCGGCTCGAGCCACATGGCCGCCAGGACACCGCCCGGCTTGAGCACGCGCGCGATCTCCGGCAGGGCCTTCTCCTGGTCGAACCAGTGGAACGCGGTGCCGACGAAGACGGCGTCGATGGTGTTGTCGGGAACGGGGATGTGCTCCGCGTGGCCGGGCAGCGCGCGCACGCCGTGGGCGCGACGCACCAGTTCGGAGAGCATCTGCTCGTTCGGCTCCACGGCGGTGACGCGGTGTCCCTCCGCGCACAGCACCGCGGTCAGCTTGCCGGTGCCGGCGGCCAGGTCGAGCACGTCCAGCGGCTCGGTCGTGCCCAGTGGCTCCAGCGCCCACCGGATCGCCGCCACGGGATAGTCAGGCCGGTGTTCGGCGTAGGCCTCGGCCTGCGCGCCGAACGAGTCCGCTCGCCTCGCGTGTAGATCCATCCGTCCAACTTAGGGCGTCGCGAATCCGCCGGGGTATCCGGTTCGCCTGGCCTCCGAGCACTTCCGTACCCTTCTCGGCGTGAGTGAGCAGCCGAAGCAAAGCCCTGTGACCAGCGAAGAAGACCTGCCAGAGCAGATGCGCGTGCGCCGGGAAAAGCGTGCGCGGCTGCTCGCTTCCGGTAAGGAGCCCTATCCCGTCGAGGTCGCGCGCACGCACACGTTGCGCGAGATCCGCGAAGCGCACCCCGAGCTCGAGCCCGACACGCAGACCGGCCAGGTCGTGGGCGTGACCGGCCGGGTCATGTTCCTGCGCAACACCGGAAAGCTGTGCTTCGCGACGTTGCGCGAAGGCGACGGCACGGAACTCCAGGCGATGCTGAGCCTCGCCGGTGTGGGTGAAGAAGCGCTTTCCGAGTGGAAGACCGACGTCGACCTCGGTGACCACGTTTTCGTGCACGGCGAGGTCATCAGCTCGCGCCGCGGAGAACTTTCCGTGATGGCCGACGGATGGCAGCTGACGTCGAAGTCGCTGCGCCCGTTGCCGGTCGCGCACAAGGAACTCGGCGAGGAAACCCGCATTCGCCAGCGATACGTCGACCTGATCCTGCGGCCGACCGCCCGCGACACTGTTCGGACCCGTGCGAACGTCGTTCGTTCTCTGCGCGACTCGTTCCACCGGCGTGGATTCCTCGAAGTCGAGACGCCGATGTTGCAGACGTTGCAGGGAGGTGCGAGCGCGCGTCCGTTCATCACGCACTCGAACGCGCTCGACATCGACCTGTTCCTGCGCATCGCGCCGGAGCTGTACTTGAAGCGCTGCGTCGTCGGCGGCATCGAGAAGGTCTTCGAGATCAACCGCAACTTCCGCAACGAAGGCGTGGACTCGTCGCATTCGCCCGAGTTTTCGATGCTGGAGTACTACGAGGCCTACGCCACGTACGACTCGAACGCGGTACTCACGCGTGAGCTCATCCAGGAAGCCGCGGAAGCGGTGACGGGTTCTCAGATCGTCACCCTGGCGGACGGCAGCGAGTACGACCTGTCCGGTGAATGGACGACGCTCAGCATCTACGAGTCGTTGTCCGGAGCGGTCGGTGAGGAAATCACCCCCGAGACGCCGGCCGAGGTCCTGCGCAAGCTTTGTGACCGACACGAACTCGAGGTGAACCCCAAGTTCGGGCACGGCAAGCTGGTCGAGGAGCTGTGGGAGCACCTGGTGTGCGACACGCTGTACGCGCCGACCTTCGTGCGTGACTACCCGGTCGAGACGTCCCCGCTGACCAGGCAACACCGCACCAAGCCGGGAGTCGCCGAAAAGTGGGATCTCTACGTCCGCGGATTCGAACTGGGAACGGGTTACTCCGAACTGGTCGACCCCGTGATCGAACGGGAACGGCTGGAAGCGCAGGCCCGTCTTGCCGCCGCCGGTGACCACGAGGCGATGCCGATCGACGAAGACTTTCTGCGATCACTGGAGTACGGAATGCCACCGAGTGGTGGCGTCGGAATGGGTATCGATCGCCTCCTGATGGCCCTCACGGGCCTGGGTATCAGGGAGACCATCTTGTTCCCGCTCGTTCGCCCTGAATGAGTAACTTTCCGGATGTCGATAGGTGCAATGCGGCATCCGTGCGCTAACCTGCCGGACAGAAGGCTTTAGTTGGCGACGCGGGTGACCGCGCATTCGGGGTCCTGGAGGATACGCATGGCTCAGAAGGTCACGGTGACCCTCGTCGACGATCTGGACGGTTCCACCGCCGAGGAGACCGTCGAGTTCGGACTGGACGGTGTCGCCTACACGATCGACCTTTCCTCGGAGAATGCGGGCAAACTTCGCGACGCGTTGGCCGACTTCGTGGGAAGTGCACGTCGTGGGGGTGGCCGCAAGCGCCTCGGTCCCGGTCGTCCGGCCAGTGGTGTGAAGGCGCGTCCGGCTTCTGCCGACCGCGAGCAGAACCAGGCCATTCGCGAGTGGGCGCGCAAGCAGGGCAGGCAGGTGTCCGACCGGGGTCGCATCCCGGCCGAGGTGCTCGACGCCTACCACCAGCAGGGCTGAAATTCGCTGAATCACGAAGGGGTTCCGGGGAAGATTCCCCGGAACCCCTTCGTGTTATTTGAGTGACTGCGCAACCACAACTGGCCGGACCGAGTCGGTCCAAACGATTTCGGTGGCGGGTTCGAACATTGTGCACCGATCTTCCCGGCGCGTTGTTGTGATCAGGACCGCGCGGCTGCCCGTCGGACACCCGAGGCGCTTCGGTTAGGCTTACCTGACTTCGTCGCAGCTAGGAGGGTGGGCCTTGGCTCGTAGGTCGTTCGGCCTGCTCTTCCTGCTGGCCGTGCTGGTCGTCGTGGCGCTCGCGAGCATCGCGATCGGCTCCAAGGAGATCGCGCTGTCCGGGGTCTGGCACGGCCTCTTCACGCCGACCGGGGCCGAGGACGACGTGGTGATCCGCGAGCTCCGGATCCCGCGGACGTTGATCGGCATCGTGGTGGGCATCGCGCTGGGCGTCGGCGGCGCCCTCATGCAGGGCCACACGCGCAACCCGCTCGCGGATCCGGGCATCCTCGGCGTCACGCACGGCGCGGCGCTCGCGGTCGTTCTCTCGATCTTCCTGCTCGGCGTGAACTCGCTGGTCGGCTACATCTGGTTCGCCTTCGCCGGCGCGATGATCGCGAGCGTCGTGGTGTTCCTGCTCGGGTCGGCGGGGCGTGGCGGACCGTCGCCGGTGACGCTCGCGCTGGCCGGTGCCGCGGTCTCCGCGCTGATGAACGGCCTGGTGTCCGCCATCGTGCTGCTCGACCAGCAGTCGCTCGACGCGTTCCGGTTCTGGCAGGTCGGCGGCATCGGCGGCCGCGACCTCACCGTGCTGTGGCAGGTGCTGCCGTTCCTCCTCGTCGGCCTGGTCGTGGCGGCGTTCAACGCGCCGGGCCTCAACGCGCTGTCGCTGGGCGAGGACGTGGCCAAGTCGTTGGGCGTGCGGGTCGGGACGACCCGGTCGTTGGGCATCTTCGCCATCACGCTGCTGGTGGGCGGCGCCGTCGCGGCGTGTGGGCCCATCGGGTTCATCGGACTGGTGGTGCCGCACGTCGCGAGGGCGTTCACCGGCCCCGACTACCGCTGGCTGCTGCCGTTCTCGGCGCTGGTCGGCGCGATCCTGCTGCTGTTCGCGGACATCGTCGGCCGCGTGGTCGCCCGCCCGTCGGAAGTGGAGGTCGGCGTGATGCTGGCGCTGATCGGCGCGCCGTTCTTCATCTACCTGGTGCGCCGCAAGAAGCTGGTGAAGATTTGACCGCGCCCGAGGCAGTCCGCCGGCCGGCCCTGAGGGTGGGGGCCGCGTCGTTCCGCCTGCGCCCGCGGCCGTTGCTGGTCATCGCCATCGCCCTGGTGGCGCTGGCCGCGGTGTTCGTCGTCGACATCATGATCGGCGACTTCCCGCTGACCGCCGCGCAGGTGGTCGACACGCTCTTCGGCGGCGGCACGCGCCGCGACCAGTTCGTGGTGATGGAGCTGCGGATGCCGCGCGCCCTCACCGGCCTGCTCGTCGGTGCCGCGCTGGGGCTGTCCGGGGCGATCTTCCAGGCGATCGTGCGCAACCCGCTGGCCTCGCCGGACATCCTCGGCGTGACCTGGGGCGCCGGCGCCGGTGCCGTCTCGGTGATCACCTTCGGCGGGTCGCTCGGGGTCGTGACCGGCTCGGCGGCGTCCATCGGCCTCCCGCTCGCCGGGCTGGCCGGAGGGCTGACCGCCGGACTCCTGGTCTACGCGCTGGCGTGGCGGCAGGGGATCGAGGGCTTCCGGATGGTGCTGGTCGGCATCGGCATCACCGCCGTGGCCGGCAACTTCACGCACTACCTGCTGACCGTCGGCGACGTGCAGGACGCCGGCCGGGCGATGGTGTGGATCACCGGCTCGTTGAACGGGCGCGGATGGGAGCACGTCGTGCCCGTCGCCCTGGCCTTGACCGTGCTGGTTCCGGTCGCACTCGTCGGCGGGCACGTGCTCGGGGCGTTGCAGTTCGACGACCAGACCTCGCGCGGGCTGGGGGTCAGGGTGAACCGCTCCCGGTCGTTCCTGATCGTGGTCGCGATCGTGCTGGCCTCCGTCGCCACGGCCGCCGCCGGGCCGATCGCCTTCGTCGCACTGGCCACGCCGCAGATCGCGTTGCGGCTCGCCGGGACCGCCCAGCCGCCGTTGTTCGGATCCGCGGTGGTCGGCGGCGTGCTGGTCATGCTGTCCGACCTGGTGGCGCGGACCGTCTACCGCACCGAGCTGCCGGTGGGCGTGGTCACGGCCGTGCTCGGGGCGCCCTATCTGATGTACCTGCTGGTTCGGAGTCGCCGGGAGGCGCGGGTATGAGTGTGCGTCTTGAGGCTTCGTCGCTGTCCGTGGGCTACGGCGAGCGGCTCGTCGTGGACACGTTGGACCTGTCCGTGGTCGGCGGGACCGTCACCGCGGTGATCGGGCCCAACGGGTGCGGGAAGTCGACCCTGCTGAAGGCACTCGGGCGGTTGCTGCCCGCTCGGTCCGGGGCGGTGCTGCTGGACGGGAAGGCGATCGACCGGCTGTCCACCCGTGAGGTCGCTCGGGTGCTGGGGATGTTGCCGCAGTCGCCTTCGGCTCCCGAGGGGCTGACCGTCGCCGATCTCGTTGCTCGGGGACGGCATCCGCATCAGGCCTGGTACCGGCAGTGGTCTGCGGAGGATGCCGCTGCTGTTGACGCCGCTCTTGCGATGACCGGGATCTCCGATCTTGCCGAGCGGACCGTCGACGAGTTGTCCGGTGGGCAGCGGCAGCGGGCGTGGATCTCGATGGCGCTGGCCCAGGGGACTGACCTGTTGCTGCTGGACGAGCCCACCACTTATCTGGATCTCGCTCATCAGATCGACGTGCTGGATCTGGTTCAGGAGCTGCATTCGTCCCTGGGGCGGACTGTGGTGATGGTGTTGCACGACCTGAACCTGGCGGCTCGGTACGCGGATCACATCGTTGCCATGCGGGGTGGGCGGGTTGTCGCCCAGGGGGCGCCTGGTGAGGTCTTGACCGAGGCGATGTTGCTGGACGTTTTCGGGTTGGATGCTCGGGTGGTTGAGGATCCTGTCGCCGGGACTCCGTTGGTGGTTCCCGTTGGGTCTCGGCATCGGGCGTCTTAGCGTTCCCCCGGCTTGCTAGAGGCCGTTCCTGTTGCGTGCTTCCACCCGGGGGCTCCGCCCCCAGACCCCCGGCAATCTGATCGGGGGCTACCGCGCCCCGAGCGGGTTGATGGCACGCCTGTTGTGTTGGGCACCCACCGCGCGGAGCTTTGCTCCGGTCGGCTCGGGCCGTTGGCCCTCGATCTTCAGGTGCTGGTTGTTGTTCTCGGGCAGGCTGTGCAGGGCTCTGCGTTCGGCAGGACGTAGTGGAAGCAGCAGCTGTTTCGCTTGCGCTTCCAGCCCTCGTCCGTGAAGTGCAGGCTCGCTGCCGCTACGAACGGCTCCAGCTTTTCCGGGAGGATCAGGGCCGCGTCGGTCACGCCGCCGTTCTCGTCGCCGCAGGCCCTGCCCGCTGCCCAGGGGCCGTATTCCAGCATGTCCGTTGCCGCTGCCCAGAGGGTGCGGCGGC
>NZ_DASVFL010000203.1:0-2864 GCF_036380075.1 Lentzea sp.
AGGAGCCCGAGCACGAGCACCCCTGACACCCATCTCCTACCCACGGACCACCTCTTGTCCATTAGTTAACAAACCTGCCTGAATGCGCGCGACAGTAGGCGGGCAGGTCACATCCGGACAAGAGGCACGAACCCCCCGCGAATCAGCCCCAGACTGAGCGCACGGCCTCGGCGACCGCCCCGGCCTGCGCGAACCCGGCTTCGGCCGCCGGTTTCCTGCGCGCCGGGTCGAGCAGGTTCTTCCCGATCGCGGCCAGGGCGGCCCCGTCGGGACTCACCACCACCGACGGCACACCCAGCTTCGCGACCTGGGCCTGCGGCGACGCCGCGGCACTGGCTCCCCGCGTCAACGGCGCCACGACCACGACCCGCGAACACCCGGCCGCCAGGTCGACGTTGGCCAGGGAACGCATGCCGCCGTCCATGTACCGGTGGCCGTCGATCGTCACGGGCGGCCACACCAGCGGCACCGCGCAGCTCGACGCCACGGCCTTCACCAGCGGCACGCCGCTGTCCCGGTCGAACGCGACGAACCTCCCGTCCGCCACGTCCACCGCCGTGACCTTGAGCGCGCGCTCCGGCCAGTCCTGAATGGACAGACGGTGCTCGAAGACCTCCAGCCGCGACCGTTCCGACGGCGTGCGCGCCTTCACCGCGGCGCGGCCGAGCCTGGCCCGCTTCACCGCCGGTTTTCCCGGCACCGCGTAGGAAAGAGCGTAGCGGAGGAGCATCCACGGCGTCAGCCGCGCGGGGATCTCGCCGTCCGGCGGCAGCAGCTGGCTCGCGTACAGGTCAGCCAGTGGGACGCCGCCGGCGAGCTGCGTGGCCACCACGGACCCGGCGGAGGTCCCCACGAAGAGGTCGGCGCCGGACAGGTCGACGCCCTGCTCGGCCAGTCCGTGCAGAATCCCGGTCTCCCAGGCGATTCCGGTGACACCACCGCCGCCCAGCACCAACGCGCGTTCTCCAGTCACACCGGCCATCCTATGGAGTGAGACGAGTTCCTGGTGCTTGGTCGACGTTGGTAACCTTGGCGGCGAAGCCGAGAAGCGCTGCAACGGGCCCCGAGGCCTGCCACGCTCGTCTTCGCACGATCACGGAAAAGGGCGCTTCCGACGTTCTCGGGAGCGCGCGCGTGGCCGGTCTGAAGTCCCTGTTGAACCAGCGGATCGCCGTGCTCGACGGCGCCTGGGGCACGATGTTCCAGCAGGCGAAGCTGTCGCCCGCCGACTACCACGGCACCGAGTTCGCCGACCACCACACCGACGTCGTCGGCGACCCGGACCTGCTCAACCTCACGCGTCCCGACCTGGTGCTCGACGTGCACCGGCAGTACCTCGCGGCGGGCGCGGACATCACGACCACCAACACGTTCACCGCCACGTCGATCGGCCAGGCCGACTACGGGCTGGAGGACCGCGTGCGCGACATGAACATCGCCGGCGCCCGGATCGCCCGGCAGGCCGCGGACGAGTTCGGCGGCCGGTTCGTCGCCGGATCGGTCGGCCCCCTCAACGTCACGCTCAGCCTGTCGCCCAAGGTCGAGGACCCGGCGTACCGGGCCGTCACGTTCGAGCAGGTCAAGGCCTCCTACGCCGAGCAGATCTCCGCGCTGCGCGAGGGCGGCGTCGACCTGCTGCTGATCGAGACGATCTTCGACACGCTGAACTGCAAGGCCGCCATCACCGCCGCCCGCGAGGTGGCGCCGGACCTGCCGCTGTGGATCTCGGTGACGATCGTCGACCTGTCCGGCCGCACGCTGTCCGGCCAGACGGTCGAGGCGTTCTGGGACTCGATCGCGCACGCGGAGCCGCTGGTCGTCGGGGTGAACTGCTCGCTGGGCGCCGAGGAGATGCGCCCGCACGTCACCGACCTGGCGCGACTGGCGGACACCTACGTCGCCTGCCACCCCAACGCCGGACTGCCCAACGCGTTCGGCGGCTACGACCAGACGCCGGACGAGACCGCGGCCCTGCTCAAGGACTTCGCGGGCAAGGGGATCGTCAACGTCGTCGGCGGCTGCTGCGGCACCTCCCCCGCGCACATCAAGGCCATCGCCGAAGCCGTCAAGGGCGAGACGCCCCGCGACGTCGTCCCGCCGCGCCACGCCACCCGCTACAGCGGCCTGGAGACGTTCGAGATCGGTCAGGACACCGGGTTCGTCATGATCGGCGAGCGCACCAACGTCACGGGCTCGGCGAAGTTCCGCCGGCTGATCGAGGCCGACGACCACCAGGCGGCCCTCGCCGTGGCGCTCGACCAGGTCCGCGGCGGCGCGAACCTGCTGGACGTCAACATGGACGCCGACCTGCTCGACGGCGAGCAGGCGATGACGACGTTCCTGAACCTGATCGCGACCGAGCCGGAGATCGCCCGCATCCCGGTGATGATCGACAGCTCCCGGTGGGGTGTGCTCCAGGCCGGTCTGCGCTGCGTGCAGGGCAAGGGCGTGGTCAACTCGATCAGCCTCAAGGAGGGCGAGGGCCCGTTCCTGGAGCAGGCCCGCACGATCCGCGACTACGGCGCCGGTGTCGTCGTGATGGCCTTCGACGAGCAGGGCCAGGCCGACACGACCGAGCGCAAGGTCGCGATCTGCGCCCGCGCGTACGACCTGCTGACGAACGAGGTCGGCTTCCCGGCCGAGGACATCATCTTCGACCCGAACGTGCTCGCGGTCGCCACCGGCATCGAGGAGCACAACGGCTACGCCAAGGCGTTCATCGACGCGTTGCCGCTGATCAAGGAGCGCTGTCCGGGCGCGCGCACCAGCGGCGGCATCTCGAACCTGTCGTTCTCCTTCCGCGGCAACGACGTCGTCCGCGAGGCCATGCACTCGGCGTTCCTGTTCCACGCCGTCAAGGCCGG